>DASYWD010000406.1 GCA_035936415.1 Longimicrobiaceae bacterium | reverse complement strand
CGCCCCCGCGGCGGGGCTGACTGTGGACGCCATGGCCGGCCGCAACTGGCGCGCCCCCGCCGACGCGGACCGCTTCCCGGCGCGCATGGAGGCCGACCAGGCCGCGCTCCGCGCGCTGCTGCGGGGCGGCTTCGGGTGGCTGGAGGGGACCGCGCGGCTGCGCCGCGTCGAGGAGGGCGACGCCTTCCCCGTCCCCACGTCCGAGCTCGCGGTGCGCGCCGGGCTCCAGCCGACGGCCTTCCTGGAGGCGCAGGGGAGCGCACGAACCTCCACGGTGGGCGGGGAGGCCCGGACGGAGCTGCAGGCGAGCGTGCGGGTGGGTCCCGCCACCGGCCTGTCGCTCTTCGGCTCGGTGGCGGCGGGGACGCGCGGGGTGGGGGTGCTCACCGGCGACTCGGTGGTGACGTTCGTCAGGCAGATCCCCCTGCGCCTGCAGGCGGACACCTTCCCGCTCTTCGAGACGGTGGCGCCCACCCTCTCCGGCGTTCGCGCCGGGGCCCGGTGGAGCCGCCCGGGAGCGATCGCGGGCGCGTCGCTGGTGCGGCTGGACGCGGACCTCGCCGCGCCGTTCGGGCTGCGGCTGGACGACGTGCTGGGGCGGGCCACGGCCGCGGAGGCGTCCACCGGGATCGAGTCGTACGTCTCCCTCCCCCTCTTCCGGCCCTGGCTGCGGCTGGACGGGTGGTACATCCGCTGGGCGGACACCGGCGGGCGCCCCTACCTCCCCGAAGAGGAAGGGCGCGCGGCGCTGGAGTTCCACGACCTGTTCTACACCGGGAACCTGGAGCCCACCATCCGCCTGGAGGTGGTGCGGCGCGGCTCCGCGCTGGTCCCGCAGCCGCGCGACAGGCGCGACGTGGTTCCGCCGCCGCTCTCCAGCACGCCCTACACGCTGTTGAACGCGTTCGTGCAGATCCGGGTGATCGACGTGCGGGCGTTCCTGCTGGTGGAGAACCTGTTCGACCTTCGCGGCGCGGCCGACCTCCCGGGGAACCCGCTCCCCGGCGCCCGCGCCGTGTACGGCATCCGGTGGCACTTCCGCAACTGAGCGGGGGCCCCGGCACGTTGACTTGTCCCGGCGCCCCGGGTAACTTCGGAGCCTGCACGGAGGGGTGATGATTCGGAGCATGACGGGGTACGGAGACGCGGAGCGGGCGGTCCCCGCGGGGCGGCTCCGGGTGGAGGTGAGGACGGTCAACCACCGGTACTTCCACACCACCTTCCGCATTCCTTCCGCGCTGGCGCGCTGGGAGGGCGACCTGCGGGAGTGGCTGCGGACGGCGATCTCGCGCGGCCACGCGAGCTGCACGGTGCGGATCGACCGCGAGGGCGCCGCGCCGGGGAGCGTCCGGCTGGACGAGGAGCGGGTCGCCGCGTACCTGGCCGCCTTCCGCCAGCTCGGCGACCACTTCGGCGTCCCCGGCGCGCCCTCGCTGGACCTCCTGGCGCGGTACAACGACATCCTGGTCCGCGACGCGCCCGAGGAGCCGGAGGTGGAGGTCTCCGTGGACGACCTCCGCGCCGCCGTGGAGGATGCGGCCCGCGCCAACGTGAGGATGCGGGAGGACGAGGGGCGCCGGCTGCACGCCGACCTGGAGGAGCGCCTGGCCGCGATGGAGGCGGCGCTGGCCGCGATCCGCGAGCGCGCCCCGCAGCGGCTCCTCGCCGAGCGCGACCGGCTGCGCGAGGCGGTGCGGGAGCTGGCCGGCGGGGTGGGGGTGGACGAGGACCGGCTGGCGCAGGAGGTCGCCTACCTGGCGGAGCGCTGGGACGTCAACGAGGAGCTAGTCCGCTTCGACTCGCACCTGGCGCTCTTCCGCGACCTGCTCGCGTCGGAGTCGGCGGAGCCGGTGGGGAAGCGCCTCGCCTTCCTGGTGCAGGAGATGCACCGCGAGGCGAACACCATCGGCTCCAAGGCCAACGACGCGGCGATCGCGCACGGGGTGGTCGCCATCAAGGACGAGATCGAGCGGCTGCGCGAGCAGGTGGAGAACGTCGAGTGACGCAGGGGCGCCGCGGCCCCGCGAGCCGCACCTTCCCGGTGATCCTTTCCGCGCCGTCGGGGGGCGGGAAGACCACCATCGCGAGGATGCTGGGGGCGCGCCGCGACGACATCGCCTTTTCGGTCTCCGCCACGACCCGCGCGCCGCGGCACTACGAGGAGGATGGGCGCGACTACTGGTTCGTCCCGGAGGAGGAGTTCCTCCGGATGGTGTACGAGGGGGAGCTGGTGGAGTGGGCCCGGGTGCACGGGAACCTGTACGGCACCCCGCTCGCCAACCTGGACCGCGCGGTGCAGGCGGGGAAGTACCTGGTCCTGGACATCGACGTGCAGGGCGCGCGGCAGGTCCGGTCGCGCGTGCCGGAGGCGGTCCTGATCTTCATCCTCCCCCCGTCCGGGAGCGTCCTCGCCGACCGGCTCCTGGGGCGCGGGAGCGAGGACCACGAGGCCATGCGCCGCCGGCTGTCCAACGCGGGGGACGAGATCGGGACCGCGTCGGAGTTCGACTACGTGATCACCAACGAGGACCTGGAAGCCACGGTGGACGCGGTGGAGGCGATCCTCGCCGCCGAGTCGCGCCGGGGCTCCCGGATCCCCGGGCTCGCGGACGAGATCGCCCGTCTCCGCGGCGAGGTGGCCGCCTTGCTGGCGGCCGACGCCGCGGGCCAACCAGAAACATCCGAGCAGGAGAGCGATAGATGAGGGTAGTCACCCCCGGCGCCGCCGCGCGCACCACCGGCAGCAAGTACCTCGGCGTCCTGGTCGCCGCCAAGTACGCCCGCAACCTGAACGAGCTGCGGCGCGGCGAGATGATGGAGGACCCCACCGTAAGCGGCACGGAGCCGCGCGAGAAGCTGACCACGATCTCCCTGGAGGAAGTCGCGGCCGGCACGGTGGATTTCCACCTTACCCAGCGCGTCCGCCCCGACGCTCTCTAGCAGGACCGGGATGCCGCGCACCCTCGCCCGGCGGGGGAGGCCGCATCCCGCCCCTTCTCCCGTTTCCCGTTAGCCGCATGGCCGACGCGCGCCGCGAGCGGCGCCCCTTCGCGGGGCGCCGCGTGCTCCTTGGGGTCACCGGTGGCATCGCGGCGTACAAGGCGATCACCGTCGCGCGGGAGCTGACCCTCGCGGGGGCCGCGGTGGACGTGGTGTTCACCGGGAACGCCCTGGAGTTCGTCCGCCCCCTCTCCTTCGAGGCCGTCACCGGGCGGCCGTCGCACACCACGCCCTACGTCGAGGGGGACCCCCTCGCGCACATCCGCCTGGCGCGCGACGCCGGGGCGGTGGTCGTCGCCCCCGCCACGGCCGGCTTCCTCGCCCGCGCCGCAGCCGGGATGGCGGACGACCTGCTCACCTCCATCCTCCTGGCCACGGAGGCGCCCGTCGTCCTCTGCCCGGCGATGAACGACCGGATGTACGCCCACCCCCAGACGCAGGCGAACCTCCGCCACCTGGCGGAGATCGGCTACCGCATCGCCGGCCCGGCGGTGGGGCCGCTCGCCTGGGGGGAGGGGGAGGGTCCGGGGCGCCTGATCGAGCCCGAGCAGGTGGTCGCCCACGTGGGCCGCGCGCTGGAGGGCCGCACCCCGCTGGCCGGGCGGCGCGTCGTGGTGACCGCGGGCCCCACGCGCGAGCCGGTCGACCCGGTGCGGTACGTGGGGAACCGCTCTTCGGGCCGCATGGGGTACGAGCTCGCGGCGGCGGCGTGGCGGCGCGGGGCGGAGGTGGTGCTGGTCTCCGGCCCCACGCACCTCGCGCCCCCCGAGGGGGTGGAGCTGCGCCGCGTGGAGACGGCGGAGGAGATGCACGAGGCAGTCGCCGGGGCGCTCCCGGGCGCCGACGCGCTGGTGATGGCCGCCGCGGTGGCGGACTTCCGCCCCGCCGCCCCCGCGGCGGAGAAGATCAAGAAAGGAGAGGGGGGCGCGCCGGAGATCCGCCTGGAGCGCACGCCCGACGTCCTCGCCTCCACCCGCGACCTGCGGCCGGAGGGGTGCGTGGTGGTGGGCTTCGCGCTGGAGACGACCGATCCGGTGCGCAACGGGCGCCGCAAGCTGGAGGGGAAGGGGCTCGACCTGCTGGTGCTGAACGATGCCACCGAGCCCGGCGCCGGCTTCGAGGTGGAGACCAACCGCGTCACCTTCCTCCTCCCCGGCGGGGCCGACGAGCCGCTGCCGCTGATGCACAAGGGTGAGGTGGCGGACCAGATCCTGGACCGCGTGGAAGCGATCCTGGCGGGGCGGGCGCGATGAGCGGCGACGCGCGGGAGCTGCTGCAGGCCTACCTCCGGCAGCGCGCCGAGCTCGGCGAGACGGAGGTGGTGCTCGACGGGCTGGGGGCCGCGGAGCTGCGCGCCCTCTACGCGCGGGCCCCGCAGGCGCCGGCGGCCCCCCCTGCGCGTCCGGCCGTGGGGGAGCCCGCCATGCGGCCGTCGCCGGACGCGCCGGCCGTCGGAGCCGCCGCGGAGGAGCTCCTTCGCCTTCCCACGCTGGACGCGCTGCGCGAGGTGGCGCTGGGGTGCCCCCGCTGCCGGCTCGCCGAGACCCGCGGTCACGTGGTGTTCGGGGAAGGGAGCCCGGACGCGGACGTGCTGGTGGTGGGGGAGGCGCCGGGCGCGGAGGAGGACCGCACCGGCCGTCCTTTCGTGGGAAGGGCGGGGCAGCTCCTCACGGTGCTCCTGGCGTCCGTTGGGCTCTCCCGCGAGGAGGTCTACGTCTGCAACGTGCTCAAGTGCCGCCCGCCGGGGAACCGCAACCCGCAGGCGGACGAGGTGGAGGCGTGCTCGCCCTACCTCCTCCGGCAGGTGGAGCTGGTGAAGCCGCGCGTGGTCGCCGCCTTCGGGGCCTTCGCCGCGCAGACGCTCCTGGGGACCACCACCCCCGTCGGGAAGCTGCGGGGGCGGGTCCACGACTTCCGCGGCGTGCCGCTGGTGGCGACGTACCACCCGGCGGCGCTGCTTCGCTCCTCCGCCTGGGTCCGCCCTACGTGG
Organism: Longimicrobiaceae bacterium; assembly: GCA_035936415.1. NCBI lineage: Bacteria > Pseudomonadati > Gemmatimonadota > Longimicrobiia > Longimicrobiales > Longimicrobiaceae > Longimicrobiaceae bacterium. The sequence goes on along the minus strand of DASYWD010000406.1, from coordinate 6,084 downwards.
GAGGACCTCCAGCGGCTCCGCGCCGTGCTGGACCGCGTCTGAACGCATCCCGGGCCACCCGGCCCTTCGTCGTAGAGCAGGACCGCAGCCCCAGGAGTCCCCATGCAGTCCATCCCCGCCCTCGCCAGGGTGGCGCCCCCCGCGCCGGGCGCCTTCGCCGACCGTGCCCCCCCGTACTCCGCCGAGGCGGAGATGTCCGTGCTGGGGGGGATGCTCATCGACGCGGAGGCGATCGTCAAGGCGATCGAGACCATCGACGACACCATGTTCTACCGGGAGGGGAACCGCCGCCTCTACCGGTCGATGGTGCGCCTGTGGGAGCGGGGGGAGGTGATCGACGCGATCACGCTTTCCGAGGAGCTGAAGAACAGCGGCGACCTGGAGGCGGTGGGCGGGATGGCCTACGTCGCCCAGCTGCTGGACGCCGTCCCCACCGCGGCCAACATCGAGTACCACTGCCGGATCGTCCGTGAGAAGGCGATCCTGCGGCGCCTGATCGAGGCGGCCACCGCCATCATCCAGGAGACCTTCGCCAACCAGGGGGAGATCGAGGAGGTCCTGGACCGGGCGGAGCAGAAGATCTTCCAGATCGCCCAGACGCACGAGCGGAAGGGGTTCGTCTGGATCAAGGAGATCCTCTGGCCGACCTTCGAGAAGATCGAGCAGCTCCAGAACAACAACTCCTCCATCACCGGCGTCCCCACCGGCTTCCACGACCTGGACGAGATGACCGCCGGCTTCCAGTCCGGCGACCTGATCATCGTGGCGGCCAGGCCGTCGATGGGGAAGTGCCTGGCGCACGACTCGGAGATCGTGCTGGAGGACGGGAGCCTCGCCGCCATCGAGGAGGTGTACCGCCGGCGCGCGGCCCGGCTGCTCACGCTGGACGAGCGGCTGAAGCTCCGCATCACCGAGCCGAGCGCCTTCGTGGACGACGGCCAGAAGCCCGTCTTCCGCGTCACCACGCGCCTGGGCCGTACCGTGGAAGCGACGGCGCCGCACCCGTTCCTCACCGTCGGGGGGTGGAAGCGGCTGGAGGAGCTGTCGGTGGGGGTGCGCATCGCGGTCCCGCGCCGGATCGACGTCTTCGGCGGGGAGCCGATGCGCGAGTGCGAGGTCAAGCTGCTCGCCTACCTGATCGGCGACGGCTGCCTGACCGACTCCACGCCGGAGTTCACCAGCGCGGATGCCTGCCTCCGGGCGGAGTTCGCGGAGGCGGTCGCGGCGTTCGGGGGGGTCTCCACGCGCGAGGACGATTCGCGCGGGACGCGCGTGCCGACCGTGTACGTGCGGCGGGACGCGGAGTTCACCCGGTCGGAGCGGGCGGCGTTCGCCGGCCGGCTGGAGACCGCGCTCGCCGGCTCGGGACGGTCCGCGCGCCAGGTGGCGCTCGCCGCGGGCGTGACCCCCGCGTCGGTGTCCCACTGGTCGTCCGGCGCCAGCGTACCCGGCGCGGAGCGCTTCGGCGCCCTGTGCGAAGCGCTGGCGGTCGAGCCGGAAGCGCTAGCGCCCGGCGGCGTCGAGGCGTTCCGGAAGAGCGAGCGCAACGCGCTGACCGTCTGGCTGGACGAGCTGGGCCTGTGGGGCAAGGGCGCGGCCGCCAAGCGGGTCCCCTCGCCCGTCTTCCGTCTCCCGCGCGGGCAGGTCGCGCTCTTCCTGAACCGCCTCTTTGCCACCGACGGCTGGGCGACGCTCCTGGCGAGCGGACAGGCGCAGATCGGCTATTCGACGGTCAGCGAGCGGCTGGCCCGCGACGTCCAGCACCTGCTGCTGCGCTTCGGCGTCATCGCCTCGCTCCGCCGACGCTCGGTGAAGTACCGCGACGGGCGCCGCACCGCCTGGCAGCTGGATGTGACGGACGCACGGTCGATCCGCGCCTTCGCCGCCGAGATCGGCATCTTCGGCAAGGAAGCGGCGCTCCAGCGGGTGGTGGAGGCGGTGGAACGGAAGCGGTACCAGACCAACCGGGACCTGATCCCGGTGGAAGCCTGGGAGCGGATCGCCGCCGCGAAGGGCGCCGAGTCGTGGGCCTCGCTCGCGCGCCGGGCCGGGATCCGCGGTGCGTCCAACGTACACGTGGGCAAGCGGGCCATCTCTCGCGCCCGGATGCTGGCGTTCGCCGACGCGCTGGACGACGGGGAGCTTCGTGACCTGGCGGAGAGCGACGTCTACTGGGACGAGATCGTCTCCATCGAGCCAATGGGCCGCAAGCAGGTCTACGACCTGACGATCCCGGAGACGCACAACTTCGTCGCCAACGACGTCTACGTCCACAACACCGCGTTCACGCTGAACATCGCCCAGCACGCGGCCATTGCGGCCCAGAAGCCGGTCGCCTTCTTCTCGCTGGAAATGAGCAAGGAGTCGCTGGTGCAGCGAGTCCTCTGCGCCGAGGCGCGGGTGGACGCGGGGCGGCTCCGGCGCGGGCGGCTCTCCGACGACGACTACGGGCGGCTGGCGACGGCGGCGGGGTACCTCAACACGGCGCCGATCTACATCGACGACACGGCGGGGATCTCGGTGCTGGAGATGCGCGCCAAGGCGCGGCGCCTCAAGTCCGACCGGCCGGACCTGGCGATGATCATCGTGGACTACCTCCAGCTCATGACGAGCGGCGGGAACGTGGAGAACCGCCAGCAGGAGGTGTCGGAGATCTCCCGGAGCCTGAAGGCGCTCGCCAAGGAGCTGGAGCTCCCGGTGGTGGCGCTCTCGCAGCTTTCCCGCGCCGTGGAGTCGCGCCCGGACAAGCGGCCGATGATGTCGGACCTTCGTGAATCGGGCGCCATCGAGCAGGACGCGGACGTCATCATGTTCCTGTACCGGCCGGAGTACTACTACGGGCCGGTGGACAAGGACGGCAACTCCCTGGAAGGGCGCGCCGAGGTCATCATCGGCAAGCAGCGCAACGGCGCGGTCGGCATGGTGCCGCTGATGTTCCTCAAGGAGTTCACGCGCTTCGAGAACTTCTCCGGGCGGATGGACGGGCCGCCGCCGGAGTGATTCCGCGCCCATTCGGCCGTCCGTTTTCCGCGCACGCGCGGCGCTCTCCGGTGTATGAAAACACCTGATCCTGCACCGGGAGAGTGAGCGAGATGGCGAAGACGAAGACGGCGTTCTTCTGCACGGAGTGCGGGAACGAGACGGCGCGGTGGCAGGGGCAGTGCCCCGGCTGCCGGGAGTGGAACACGCTGGTGGAGGCGCCGCACGCGCCCGCGGCGAAGGGCGCGCGGCGGGCGTCCGGAGGGCCGGTGTCCGCGGCGCGCGGGGGCGGGAGCGCGGCGCCGCTGCGCCTGCGCGAGGTGGAGGGGACGGAGGGGAAGCGCTGGACCACGGGGCTGGGCGAGTTCGACTTCGTGCTGGGCGGGGGGATCGTGCCGGGGTCGGTGGTGCTCGTGGGCGGCGAGCCGGGGATCGGGAAGTCCACGATCCTCCTGCAGGTGGCGGCCCGGCTGGAGGCCGAGGGGCGGCGCACGCTCTACGTCTCCGGCGAGGAGTCCGCGCTCCAGGTGCGCCTCCGCGCCGACCGGCTGGAGGGCTCCGCGGGCGAGGTGAGCCTCCTCGCCGAGACGGAGCTGGAGACGGTGCTCCTCCGCGCGGCGGAGAGCGCCCCAGACGTGCTCCTGGTGGACTCCATCCAGACGGTCTACACCCCCGACCTGGAGGGAGCGCCCGGGAACGTGGGACAGGTCCGCGAGTGCGCGGCACGGCTGCAGCGCTTCGCGAAGCAGACCGGGACCGCGGTGTTCCTGGTGGGGCACGTCACCAAGGGCGGGGGGATCGCCGGGCCCAAGACGCTGGAGCACATCGTGGACACGGTGCTCTACTTCGAGGGCACGGGCGGGCTGGACAACCGGGTGCTGCGCGCTACCAAGAACCGCTTCGGCGGGGTGGACGAGATCGGCGTCTTCCGCATGACCGCGGAGGGGCTGGCCCCGGTCGCCAACCCCTCCGAGCTGTTCATGGGCGAGCGCTCCCGCGGGACCTCCGGCTCCGCGGTGGTCTCCACCATGGAGGGGACGCGGCCGCTCCTGGTGGAGATCCAGGCCCTCGCCACCAAGGCGTCGTACGGGGCGCCGCAGCGGGTGAGCACCGGCTTCGACCCCAAGCGCCTCGCCCTCCTCCTGGCGGTGATGGAGAAGCGCGCCGGCCTCGCCTTTGGGCAGCTCGACGTGTTCCTCAACGTGGTGGGGGGGATCCGCCTGGCGGAGACGGCGGGAGACGCGGCGGTGGCGGTCGCGCTCGCCTCCAGCGTCTACGACCGACCGGTCCCGTCGGACGCGGTGTTCATCGGCGAGCTGGGGCTGGGCGGGGAGGTGCGGCCGGTGGGGCAGGTGGAGCGGCGGCTGGCGGAGGCGGCGCGGATGGGGTTCCGGACCGCGCACCTCTCGCCCCGCGCCGTGCCGGCCAAGCTCCCGAAGGGGATCCGGGTGGTGGAGACGGAGGACGTCCGTGCGCTCCTCGACGCCGCCTTCGGCTGAGCCCGGGCCCCGCGCCGCGGCGGTGGTCGTGGCGGGCGGCTCCGGGCGGCGGATGGGGGGCGCCGTCCGCAAGCAGTACATGGAAGTGGCCGGCGAGCCGATCCTTCTCCGTGCGGTGCGCGCGTTCGTCCGGCACCCCGGCATCGGCGCCGTGGTCGTCGTCCTCCCGCCCGACGACGCCGCGAGCCCCCCAGCGTGGCTCGCGGAGCTGGGCGTCACCGTCGTGGCGGGGGGCGAGGAGCGCGGCGATTCCGTGTGGAACGGGCTGGCCGCCACCGCCGAGGACGTGGAGGTCGTGCTGGTGCACGACGGCGCGCGTCCCTTCGTCACGGCGGAGACGATCGACCGGGTGCTGGAGGGGGCCCGCTCCGGCGCGGTTCTGGCGGCGCTCCCGGTGACGGACACGCTGAAGGAGGTGCGGGAGGACGGGACCGTGGCGGCGACCCCCGACCGCGCGCGCTTCTGGCAGGCGCAGACGCCGCAGGGCTTTCCGCGCGCCGTCCTCCTGGAGGCGCACCGCCGCGCCCGCGCCGAGGGCGTCCGCGCCACGGACGACGCCGCCCTCTGCGAGCGCTACGGGATCCCGGTGCGGGTGGTGGAGGGCGCCCCCGACAACCTCAAGGTGACGAGACCCGCCGACCTCCCGGTGGCGGAGGCGCTGGCCCGCCGCTTGCCGCATTGATGGTGCTTCGCCGGCCGGCTCGCCCCGCGGACGCAGCCGCCCACCCGCCCCCGATGCTCCCATGACCGAACAACCGGCAACGGAAGTCCCGCGCACGACGACCTACAACCTGGTCTTCGTCTGCACCGGGAACACCTGCCGCTCGCCCCTGGCCGCGGCCCTCGCGCGCCGCGAGCTGGAGCGGCGCGGATGGCAGCACGTGGAGGTGGCCTCCGCGGGGCTCTCCGCAGAGGAGGGGTACCCCGCCTCCCGCCACGCGCTCACCGTGGCGGAGCGTCACGGGCTGGACCTTTCCGGGCACCGCTCGCGCCCCCTCACCCCCGGGATGGTGGACTGGGCGGACCTGGTGCTGGCGATGTCTCCCTCGCACGTGTACGCCCTGGAGCGCGGCGGGGCGGGGGCGAAGGTGGCGCTGCTGGGCGACTTCGCCGGAGGCGGCCCGGGCGAGGGCGCGGCCGTCCGCGACCCGTTCGGCGCCGACGAGGAGGCCTACGAGGCCACCTTCCGCGAGCTGGAGCCCCTGGTGAGGGCCGTCTTCGACCGTCTCGCCCCCATCCTGCATCCGTGACTCCCGGTCCCTCCGCGGCAACCCGCCTGGTCGCCCTCCTCGGCAGCCCGGTCTCGCACTCCCTTTCTCCCACGCTCCAGAACGCCGCCTTCCGCGCCGCGGGGGTGGACGCCGTGTACGTGGCGCTGCAGTGCGGCAGCGGGGAGCTCCCGGGGCTCCTCCGCGGCATCGCGCGCGCGGGCGGCGCCGGGAACGTGACGGTGCCGCACAAGGAGGCCTCCGCGCTGCTGCTGGAGCGCCGCACCGGCGCGGTGGAGCGCACGGGGGCGTGCAACTGCTTCTGGCTGGAGGAGGGCCAGGTGTGCGGCGACAACACCGACGTCGCGGGGTTCGCGGGGGCGGCCAAGGCGCTGCTC
>DASYWD010000405.1 GCA_035936415.1 Longimicrobiaceae bacterium | reverse complement strand
GCCCACCGCCATCCGCAACATCCGCCACCTCTCCGAGCGCGAGGCCACGCTGGCCGCGCTCCGCGAGAGCGAGGAGAAGTACCGCGCGCTCTTCGAGCAGTCCATCGACGCCACCTTCGTCAGCACCCCGGCGGGCGAGCTGCTGGACGTAAACGCCTCCTTCCTGGAGCTGTTCGGGTGGGACCGGGAGGAGACCCGCCGGCTGAACGCCGCCGTCGGGTACGCCGACGCCGCCGATCGGGCGCGCTTCCGCCGGGCGCTGGAGCGCGAGGGCTCCGTGCGGGACTGTGCGCTGCGCCTCCGCCGCAAGGACGGGACGCCGCTGGACTGCGTGGTCTCCGCCACCGTGCGCCGCGACGCGGAGGGGCGCCCGCGGGAGTACCACGGGGTCATCCGCGACGTCACCGGGCAGAAGCGGGTCACCGAGGCGCTCCTCCAGTCCGAGGAGCGGCACCGGGCCCTCTTCGAGCAGGTCCCCGCCGGTGCGTTCTTCTACGACCTCAACCTGCGGGTCACGGCGTTCAACGAGCGCTTCCGGGAGATGACCCGGCTCCCGCGGGAGCAGCTCGCGGGATTTTCCGTCCGCCGGATCCAGGACCCGCGGGTGCTCCCCGCCTTCGAGCCTGTGCTCCGGGGGGAGGCCGCCTCGTACGAGGGGCCGTACCTGACCCCCACCGGGGTGGAGATGTGGATCGTCATCCGGGTGGCGCCGCTGCGGGACGCGGCCGGGCAGGTGGTGGGCGGGGTGGGGGTGGTGGAGGACCACACCGCCCACCGGCGGGCGGAGCAGGAGCGGGCGCACCTCCTGGAGAGGGAGCAGAGCGCCCGCGCGGAGGCCGAGATGGCCGCGCGCCGCGCCCGCTTCCTGGCCGAGGCATCCGAGCTGTTCACCGCCTCGCTGGACCCCGCGGCCACCCTGGAGAGCCTTTCCGCCCTGCTGGTCCCCCGGCTGGCGGACTCGTGCGTCGTGTACCTCCTGGACGCCGAGGGGGCGGTGCAGCGCCTGGCCGCCGTGCACGCAGACCCGGAGCGCCAGGCCCGCATCCGCGACCGCCTCCACCGCTACGCGCCGGAGCTGGACTGCCTCGTCCCCCCCGTCGCCCACGTGCTGCGCACGGGCGAGGCGCGCTTCGTCGCCACGGCGGAAGCGCGCCGTGGGGACGAGAACCCGCGCTGCGAGGAGCGGCGCGGCGACCTGGACCCCGCGGCGCTCCTGGTGGTGCCGCTGCGCGCCCGGGGCCGGATCCTGGGTGCGCTGAGCCTGGGCTTCGAGTCCGCGCGCACCCCGGACGCGGACGACCGGGGGCTGGTGGAGGAGGTGGCGCGCCGCGCCGCGCTGGCCGTGGACAACGCCCAGCTCCACGGCGAGGTGCAGAAGGCGCTGCAGACGCGCAAGCGGGTGATGCAGGCCGTGTCGCACGACCTGCGCAACCCGCTCACCAGCATCATGCTCAACTCCACCTCGCTGCTGAGCCCCCGGGTGGCCGCGGAGCTCGACCCCCCCGTGCTGGACGCCATCGGCACCATCTCGCTCGCGGCGGAGCAGATGGAGCGCCTCATCCAGGACCTGCTGGACGTCACCCGGCTGGAGGCCGGGCACTTCGCCCTCGACCGGACCCCGCAGGACCTGGCCCTCCTGGTGGGAAGCGGGCTCGCCGTCATCGAGCCCATCGCGGAGCGCCGCTCCGTGCGCCTTACCACGCGGGTGCGGGGGGAGCTTCCCATCCTCCCCCTGGACGGCGGGCGGATCCTCCAGGTGCTCTCCAACCTGGTGGAGAACGCCATCAAGTTCACCCCGGAGGGGGGCGAGGTGTGCGTGGCGGTGGAGGCCACCGCCGAAGGGGCGCGGGTCTCGGTGGCCGACCCGGGGCCGGGGATCGAGGAGGAGCACCTGGCGCACCTCTTCACCCCCTTCTGGCAGGGCGTGCCGAGCGGGCGCCGGAGCGCCGGGCTGGGGCTCACCATCGCCAGGGGAATCGTGGAGGCCCACGGCGGGCGGCTCGGGGTGGAGAGC
>DASYWD010000404.1 GCA_035936415.1 Longimicrobiaceae bacterium | reverse complement strand
GCCCTGGGCGAAGAGCAGCCCCTGGATGCGGTTCGTCACCCGCGTGCGGTCCCTCCTCGTCGTCATCAGCTCCCGGTGCAGTTGCCTGCGGTCCTCCTCCTCGGGACTCGGCACCCGCACGATGCTCCAGCACTTCTTCTCCCCCAGGAGCCATCTCCAGAGCAGGTCGAGCAGCTTGCCCGCATCGAGCCGGTCCGTCTTCGCCCGCCGCGCTCGTCGGTTGACCTCGATGCTGGAGGAGTCCACCACTTGGTTCTCGATCCCCTGCGCGCACAGCGCCCGGTGCAGCCAGAAGCCGTCGCGCCCGGCCTCGTAACAGCTCACCACCCGCGCGTCCGAGGGTAAATCGAAGTATGCCTTCGCCCCCTCGACCTCCTTCTGCACTCTCGCCAGGTCGCGGGCCGGGATCGTCCGCCGTCGTGGCTGTTGACCCAGGGCCGTGCTGAAGGCCATCTTCCACTCCGAGATGCCCAGCTCCCAGCTGAGGCACAGCACGGGCGCGGTGGAGTTTGTCGGCTTGGGGGTCGTTGCGGGATTCATAAGCTCCTCCTGGTTGAGTGATGGCCTCCAGGAAAGCTTACTCGCGACGGCCCCCTCCTACATAGGATCTAACTATGTGTTAATAGGTGAACACGCTGCCTCCAGTGGCGCGTCCCCGTGCCGCGCGTCCTGCTCCTGGGCCGACTGGACGGGCCAGGGCGGTCACAGGCAGTGAGAGGCGCTATGCCGCCTCTCCGCGGATGTCGTCGTAGATCCGCTGGGCCAGCTCGCGGAAGGCGATCTCCTGGAACTCGGACTCGTTGAAGTACTTGGTCACAATGTCCTGGTTCTGGGTGAGCCGGTCGATCATGAAGTCGGCGATCTTCTGCCGGATCGCGAGAGAGAAGTTGTCGAACGCGTTGGCGTGCGCTCGCTGGACTACCTCTTCGTCCTTCCGCGCGGTCGCGGTGATCTGCTCGAAGAAGAGCTGGTCCTCGGGGGTGAAGTTGGTGCCGAAGCGCTCGTTGAGGACGTCGATGATCTGCGAGAGGGGAATCTCGTCCTCCTCCGCCATGCGCGTCCCTACAGCCGTCGGGCCCTTTACCGTGCCGCCCTCGCCCGCGAGGAGCTGGATGGTTTCCTCGTCGCGGGTCTTCTGGATACGGTAGTACTGAAGCTGGACGTCGCCTTCGAGGTCCGGGGGCGCACCGCCGTCCTCGCTGGGGAGGCGGGTCAGGAGGAGCCGGCCAAAGGAGTAGAGCTTCTCAAGGTCGGCGTCCTGCCACGGGGTGATCTGCGAGAGGAAGGCGTAGAGCCGCACGTATGCCCCCAGCGTCTCCCGGAACTCCTCCTTCCGCTCCGGCTCCAGTGCTCGGAAGCGATCGACCGCGGGCCCGCAGTGCTTATACAGGAGCGCGTGGTCGGCGGAGGTCTGCTTCTCCCTCGGCTTGTAGAACACCTTCGCGAACGCCTCCACCTCGGAGGCGTGGTAGACCTGCATCGCGTCCAGCTTCGTCTGGAGCTCGTAGAGCTGGTGCGGCTCGGCCTGCTCGGCGAGCGAGGTCTGCTCGTAGTACGGCTGGAAGGCAGCCTGGATCTCCTCGGCCGCGTTGACGAAGTCGAGGACGAAGGTGTCGTCCTTGCCCGGGTGGGTGCGGTTAAGTCGTGAGAGCGCCTGCACGGCCTGCACACCCGCGAGCCGCTTGTCCACGTACGTCGTGTGGAGGAGCGGCTGGTCGAAGCCGGTCTGGTACTTGTTGGCGACGATCAGCACGTTGTAGCGCTCAGTGGCGAACTCCTCCGGGAGTTGGGTCTCGGCGATCTGGTTCATCCCGGCCTCGGTGTCCTCCTGCCCGGTGTCGGGGTCGAACACGGTGCCGGAGAACGCCACCAGCGGGTGTATGTCGTCGTAGCCCTTCTCGGCGATGTACTTCCGGAAGGCACGCAGGTAGCGTACGGCGTGGAGCCGCGACGGGGTGAGCACCATCGCTTTCGCGCGGCCGCCGATCTTGGGGCGCACCTTGGCCCGGAAGTGCTCGACGATGATCTCCGTCTTCTGGGCGATGTTGTGCGGGTGGAGCGTGGCGAAGCGCACCAGCGAGACGGCGGCCTTCCGCTTCGGCAGCTCGGGGTCGTCCTCCCCCGTCTTGGCGAGGCGCCAGAACACGGCGTACGTGGTGTAGCTCTGGAGCACGTCGAGGATGAAGCCTTCCTCGATGGCCTGCCGCATGGTGTAGAGGTGGAAGGGCTCCGGCTTCCCGTCCGGTCCCGGCCGGCCGAACATCTCCAGGGTCTTTCCCTTCGGGGTCGCGGTGAAGGCGAAGAAGGCCAGGTTCGGCTGGCGGCCCCGCGAGCGCATCACCTCAACGATGCGGTCCTCGTAATCATCCCCCTCCCTCTCGGCCCCGTAGCCCACGGCTTCCTCGAGGCTCTGCGGAGCGAGTACCTCCCGGACGTGGCGGGCGGACTCGCCGGTCTGCGAGCTGTGCGCTTCGTCCACGATCACGGCGTAGGTGCGCCCGGGGAGCTCACCGATCCTCCGTGTCACGAAGGGAAACTTCTGCAGGGTCGTGATGATGATCGGCGTTCCGGACGAGAGCGCGTCGGCGAGCTGCACGGAGTTCTGCTCGATGCGCGCGACCACACCCTGCTTGTGCTCGATCTGGAAGATGGCGTCCTGAAGCTGGCGGTCGAGCACCACGCGGTCGGTGATGACGATCACGGAGTCGAAGACCTTCCGGTCCTCGTCGTCGTGCAGGCTGGCGAGGCGGTGGGCGAGCCAGGCGATGCTGTTGGTCTTCCCGCTCCCGGCGGAGTGCTGGATCAGGTAGCTCCGGCCGGGGCCCTCGGCGCGGGCGGTCTCGGTGAGCCCGCGGACGGCGTCGAGCTGGTGGAAGCGGGGGAAGAGGAGGATCTCCTTCGTCTGCTTCTGCCCGTCCACCCAGCGCTCCTCGCGCTGGAGGTGCATGTAGCGGCCGAGGACATCGAGGAGGCTGTGCCGCTCCCAGACCTCCTCCCACAGGTAGCCGCTCCGGTAGCCGCTCGGGTGCTCCGGGTTGCCGGCGCCGCCGTCGCGGCCGCGGTTGAAGGGAAGGAAGTAGGTGCCGTCGCCGACGAGCCGCGTGGTCATGTAGACCAGGTCCGGGTCCACCGCGAAGTGGACCAGGGCGCGCTTGGCGAAGCGGAAGATCGGGTGCTTCGGATCGCGGCGCTTGTACTGCGCGACGGCGTCCCAGACGTTCTGGCCGGTGAACTCGTTCTTCAGCTCCACTGTGGCGACCGGCAGGCCGTTGAGGAAGAGCACCAGGTCTATGGAGTCCTCGTGCCCCGGGATGAACTTCACCTGGCGGGTCACGACCAGCCGGTTCTTCGCGTAGCGCTCCGCCGCCTCCGGGTTCAGCCCGTGCGCGGGACGGAAGTACGCCAGCTCGACCTTCCTCCCGTAGAACTTGATGCCCTGCCGGAGCACGCCGAGGGTGCCGTGCGACTCGAGATACTTCTCCAGCACCGAGAGGAAGGTGCCCTCGAGTTGGACGCCGTGCTGGGCCCGCAGCTCGGCCCAGAGCTTCGGCTGGGTGTCCTCAATGAAGGGGAAGAGGTGCGTGGGATCCAGCGCCCGCTCGCGGTCGAACGCGGCGGGGGCGCCCTTGATCCAGCCGCGGTCCAGCAGGGCGGCCTCGACGGCGTCCTCGAGAGCGCGCTCGGTGTGGACGGCGGCTGTGCTCATGCGGGAATTTCCTCGCGGACGGGAGCCTGGCCGGTAACGGCGGCGGAGATCAGGGTCTGGCGATACTCCCAGAGCTTATCGATCTGTGTCTGGATGGCGCGAACGAGTTCGTCCCTCCGTAGGTTCACATCGCTGAGATGCGCCGCGATTCGCCGTTGCTCCTCCAGCGGTGGAAGTGGGATCAGGAGATCCTTCGCAGTCTCCACGTTGAAGTGGAGCTGAAGAGCGCCCTCCGAACCCGCCGCGAACTGGTGCCGAGCCAGGGACGAGTTCATGAAGTAGCTCAGGAAATGGGAGTCGAACGCAGGGGAGCGCCGGATGATGATCAAGTCGATGGCGTTGCCGCCATCGAAGCGCTCGTCTACTACCGCAGTCGTGCCGGGATTCCCCGTGCGGACAGCGACGAGATCGCCGTACCGGATGATCGACTTGCGGTGCACCGTGTTGCTTTCAGGCGAGATGAACGCGAGATCCTCCTCCGCGAGTGCGTTCGGCCGTACGTTCAGGGATCGCAGGCAGGGGACTCCGTGCTCGACGTAGTAGCGCGAGGGGGTCACGACGATGCCAACGGTGATCTCGGGCACGACATGGCGCAGGCGCGTCACAGTCCAGTGCGACGGGATCTCGCCGAGCCAGTCGAGGCCGCTGGCTTTGACGGATACCGGCTGAGCGACCCCCGACGTCATCACCCGAGCCAGCGCCGCCTGCCGCTCTTCCTCAAGCAACTCGACGTGCCGCTCGCGCTTGGCGATCAGCGCGTCAATGGCGGCGGTCTTCTCGTCGAGATAGCCGGCGATGGCCCGCTGCTCTTCCAGCGAAGGCACGGGGATGAGCCACGACCGAACCGTCTGCTGAGAGATCTTCACCATCGACTGACTGGATCCTCGGGCGTCCCGCGCGATCTGATCCCGTCCCGGCGAGCTGAGGAGCCAGTACTGCATGAAGCGGGGGTCCAGTCGGTCCGTGTCCAGCCGGAGGCGATAGATCAGGTCGGACATCATGAGGTTGGGACGGACCTCCGGAACAACGCACACGTCTCCCACGAGTTCGGGTGTGTTCGCCCGGGTCAGCAGAAGATCGCCCTGTCGCACCTCCAGCCGCCGGACGGGATCGAGTTCCGCGGGGAGTGCCTTGTGCTCATCGGGCCGGAAGGTCCCACGGCTTACGGAGCTTAATTTCAGCACCGCCCACTCATCCGGCTCAGTGGTCCGATCTTCCGCGGTCGGGCTCCAGCCCTGGTCGATGCCGCGGAGAAGACGTCGGAGCGGTGCAAACTCCCACCGCATGCTCAGCGAATCAGTTACTGGCATCAGAGGTAGCTCGGTACTTCTGGTTAGGGTCGCTCGGCTTCTCCGGGTTGGTGTACTCCAGCTCGCCCGCCCGTACCATGGGACCGATGTACGTGCTCTGGAGGTAGGTTTTCGCCCGGCCCACGATCCGCGCCAGCTCCTCAGCGCTCAGGGGGCGCCAGCGACACAGGCGGCGGATCAGGCGGCGCAGCTCCGGTTGCGGCGTCCACCGGTTCAGGCGCATGACGGCCATCATGAGCTCTGGGGGCAGGTCCAGCCCCGCGTCCTCAGCAAGCCCTGATGGTTCCTCCCCGTGCCCTACAGGTTCTCCCTCCAACCCTACAGGTTGCTCGCCCAGCTCTACAGGTTCCTCCCCCGGCTCTACAGGTTCCTCCACCACTTCCGAGAGGGCTGCCGTCGGATGCAGGAGGCGGTGGGTCGGAGTGTAGTAGGTCGCGGCGCCACGGTCGTGCTGCTCCAGAAGGCCAGCGTCGCGCAACCGCCGCAGGTGCGCGCTCGCATCCAGGGTATCGACCCCGTTGAGGTCCCGGTACTCGGCGTTGGTGATCCGCCCCGCCTCCCGGACGTGCACCAAGGCCTTGGCCTCATCGTTGGTGAGCTTCAGCTCAGAGAAGTGGGCGAGCCAGGCGAGATCCTCGTCGTCCAGCAGGTTGTGCAGGAAGAAGGTCGCCACGAACTCGTCGGCCGCGCGGTCGGACTCGAAGGTCGGCGGCGAGAGGTTCGCGTCCCGCATGAGGCGCCGCATCACCCGGATCCCGCTCCCCTTCGTCTCGGCGAAGTCCGTCTCGTGCAGGACCGAGGCGATGAGGGGATTCCGCGGGTCCGATCCCGGCTCGCCGAGTCGGTCCTCCGCCTTGAGCGAGTGGCCGGGGTTGCGGATCTCGATGCGGTTGGCGTAGCGGATGATCTGCGTCGGGCCGTGGGTGCGGTAGCTCCTGTGCATCAGCGCGTTGACCAGCGCCTCACGGATCACGCGGTCGGGCACCCGCGGCTCGTCCCGGCGCTGGAGCTCGCCGGGAGGGAGATGGAACCGCTTCGGCAGATCGTCGAGGATGGCCGCCTCTCCCCGCCGGATCAGGCGGATGATCGCGTCGCGCATGTCCACCGTTTCGAAGCGTCGCTCCGGGTCCTCAATCCAGACGCGTCCGGGGACGCGGATGTAGTCGAGCCGCATCATCGGGAAGAGCCGGCGCAATAAGGGGCGGCTACCGAAGAGGAGCGCACCCGCCACGGTGGGCACCACCCGTCCCTCGCGACGGACCGCGCAGCCGATGCCGAGGAGCAGGTCCTCGTCCGACCACCCCAGCTCCTCCGCCCCCGGGCTCTTACGAGCCCGCTCCCGGCGGTAGTCCGCGATCGCGTCCGGGTCCAGCTCCCCAATCTCGGCGTCCGGCAGCGGCGTCTGGTCGAAGGCGCCGCGCTGCCGCTCCCCGTAGAAAACCAGGAGGTCGTCCTCGGTGCACCGGACATCGGCCGACCCGATCCGCCGGTACGCGCCCCGGGGGAGCCCCTGCGCCTCGAAGAACACCGGCTTGTCGCCCGCCTGACTCTCAGCGACGTAGGCGCCGACCACCGGCTTGCCCTCCAGAGACTCGACCCACATCCGCGGGCGGATCGGCCGGTTGAACATCGATCGGCACTGGGAGGCGAGGTCCGCCTGGAGCTTATCCGGGTCGGGGACGCCCACCACGTCATAGCGGGAGCCGAAGAGGTCGTCCGAGCGGGCGACGCCGAACAGGAGGTGCCCACCGTCGAGCCGCGGCTCGTTGGCAAACGCGCACACCGTCTGGAGCGCCGACTTGCCGGCCTCCGTGCCGGTCTTCGCCTCGATACGCGGGCACTCGTCCAGCTCGTTCAACTGCTGGAGCAGCTCCGCAGCGGTCACGCGAGCACCTCCTCCAGCATCCCCTCGATCTCTGCCTCAAGCTCCCGGATCTCCGCCTCGATCTCCTCCAGCGGTCGAAGCGGCGTGTACTCGTAGAAGTGCCGCGTGAAGGGGATCTCGTAGCCGATCCTGGTCCGGTCCTCGTCGATCCACGCATCAGGCAGGAACGGTCGCACCTCCCGCTCGAAGTACGCGTGCACGTCCTCCGTGAGCGGCACGTTCTCCGTGTCGCGCAGGTCCGTGTCCGGCTCCGGGGCGCCGCCCTTGCCCGTGCACACCGCCGCCGTCTCGTCGCACTCCGAGAGCGCCGAGAGGATCGCCTTCTGCACCGGGGCCGGCAGGGATAGACCAGCCTCGTCGAGCGCGCGCTTGAGGACCCGCTTGAACTCAGGCCGGCTCCGGTAGACCGGCTCCGGCGCCATGGATCGGAGCGCGGCGAGGATCCGCTCCTGTAGCCTCCTTCCTTCTTCGATCTCCTGCTGTCCCCGCTCCCCCTTTTTCTTGCTGGTGGCGAGCCCCTGGAAGGTGCGCTCCTCCTCCAGCCGGGCGATCCGCTCCGGGGAGGCCTGGAAGTTCAGCCGTAGCGGCCGCTCGACGGTGATCTTGCGGTACCCGAAGTCCTCGTTGTCGAAGGTCTTCGAGCGCGGGCCCTCGGCGAACTCGCCGTGAATGCGGGTGATCTCCGCGATGTGCGCGGAGCCCATCTCGTTGCGCTTGTTCCCGAGCGACTTCCGCATCTTGTGGAACAGGTCCGCCCCGTTGATGAGCTGGACCTTACCGCGCCGCCGTGCGCTTTTCCGGTTGGTCAGCACCCAGACGTAGGTGTGGATCCCCGTGTTGTAGAAGAGCTGGTCCGGCAGGGCGACGATCGCCTCCAGCCAGTCGTTCTCGAGGATCCAGCGCCGGATCTCGCTCTCGCCGCTCCCGGCGTCGCCGCTGAACAGGGGCGAACCGTTGAAGACGATGGCGAGGCGGCTCCCCTCCCGTTTCATCTTGGAGAGCATGTGCTGGAGGAAGAGGAGCGATCCGTCGTTGATTCGGGGCGTGCCCGCGCCGAAGCGGCCGGCGTACCCCATGGTCTTGTGCTCGTCCTCGACCACCTTCTGCACCTTCTTCCAGTCCACGCCGAAGGGCGGGTTGCTGAGCATGTAGTCGAAGGTGCGCCCCGCGTGGCCGTCCTCGCTGAAGGAGTTGCCCCGGGCGATGTTCTCCGGGTTCTGCCCCTTGATGAGCATGTCTGCCTTGCAGATGGCGTAGCTCTCGTCGTTGAGCTCCTGCCCGAAGACCTGAAGGTCCGCCTTGCGGTTGTGCTCCCGGACCCAATCCTGCGCCACCGAGAGCATGCCGCCCGTACCGGCCGCCGGATCGTAGAGCGTCTTCACGACCCCCGGCCGGCTGAGCGTGTCGTCATCCTCGGTCAGCAGGAGGTTCACCATAAGGCGGATCACCTCGCGCGGGGTGAAGTGCTCTCCGGCCGTCTCGTTGGAGGCCTCCGAGAAGCGGCGGATCAGCTCCTCGAAGATGGACCCCATCATCTCGTTGGGAACCCGCCCCGGATGCAGGTCGATCTCCGCGAAGCGGCGCACCACGAGGTAGAGCAGGTTGGCCTCGTCCAGCTTCGCGATCTGCTGGTCGAAGCGGAACCGTTCCAGGATGTCGCGTGCGGCCCCGGAGAAACCGTTGATGTAGTTGCGCAGGTTCGCCGCGATGTCGTTCGGCGCCCCCTTCAGCCGCTCGAAGTCGAACTTGGAGGTGTTGTAGAACGGCTGGCCCGCCACGCGCTTCAGCGCCTCTTCACGGAGCGCGGGCGCCGCCCCCTGCATCTGGTCGGCGCGCGCGAGCACCTGCGGCTTGGTGGGCTCAAGCACGCAATCCAGACGGCGGAGCACGGTGAGGGGGAGGATCACCTTGCCGTAGTCCGCCTGCTTGTAGTCGCCACGGAGCAGGTCGGCGACGGACCAGATGAAGCCGGTGAGCTCGCGGAAGGTCACGGTATCGTGGGGAGAAGCTATCACCACCTGTCTACGGTCAGAGTGTTGGGGAACTACGCCGGCACCACCACGAGCAGTCTTGGATCCAAGACCCGTGCCCGGAGTCGGGCAAAGTAGGGGCCCCGGAGCGTTGACCCCCTTACAGCCGGTGACGCCAGAAGGGAGGGGAGAATCGAGCGAGAACACTCCGCTGTCACCTGTCCTGCGGGCAAGCTACGTCGCGAACGGTGCTTCTGCCAGAGCGGGTCGTGTCCTTCCGACAGGGAGCACACGAATGGTACTGCCTGCTTCACTGCACGACCTTCGGAGTCTGGCCAGGAGGACCTTTATGGCCTGAACCGCGCCGGGATTGTCGGAGGCTCCAACGCATGAGAGATTGGAGCCATGAAGACGTATTCCTCCGAGGTGCGGGAGCGGGCCGTGCGGGCCCGGCTCCGCCGCTCCCCGCAGCCGGTGGAGATCCTTATGGGCGCGGTGCGCGAGGAGCGCCACCCCTACACCGGGGAGCCGATGATGCGCCGGCTGGACGTGCGGCGCCCGGAGCGGATGCCGGAGTTCATCGGCTTCGAGGCCGCGGAGACGGAGCGCGCGCCGCGGGCCTACCTGGTCCCCCCCTCGCTCGCCACCGCGGTCGAGCGGCTCGGGGCGCACGGGGTCCGCTTCCGCGCGCTGGAGCGCCCCGTGCGGCTGCGGGTGGAGGAGTTCCGGATCGACTCCACCCGCGTGGCGGAGCAGGAGTTCCAGGGACGCCGCGAGCGCACCCTGTGGGGGCGGTACGCCGGGGCGGCGGAGCGGGAGGTCCCTGCGGGGACGCTGGTGGTCCCGGTGGACCAGCCGCTGGGGCGACTGGCCTTCGTGCTGCTGGAGCCGCGCTCGGACGACGGCTTCGCGGCCTGGGGGCTGCTGGACGAGGGGCTCGGGGACGCGCGGACCTACCCGGTGCTGCGCACCTTCGACGCGGTGCCGTAGGCGCGGGGGGAGCGTTGAGCCCCGCGGGCGACTACGAGCGCGTATACGCCGTGGTGCGGCGCATCCCGCCGGGGCGGGTGGCGACCTACGGGCAGGTGGCCGCGCTCGCCGGCCTCGCGGGGCACGCGCGGAGGGTGGGCTACGCACTCGCCGCGGTGTCGGAGCGCAGCGCCGTCCCGTGGCACCGGGTGGTCAACGCGCGGGGCGGGATCAGCCTCCGCGGCCCCGAGTCGGGGGGCGCGGTGACGCAGCGGCTGCGGCTGGAGCGGGAGGGGGTGGAGTTCGACGCCCGCGGGCGCCTCTCGCTGGAGCGGTTCGGCTGGGACGGAGCAAGCCAGGAGGAGGAGCGATGACGCAGCAGGACGGGACCTCCCGCCTCGGGGGACGGCCCTACATCCTGGCGGAGACCACCTGGAAGGCGGTGCGCGACACGCGGTACGACGTGGCCGTGCTCCCCTGGGGCGCCACGGAGGCGCACAACTTCCACCTGCCGTACGCCACGGACAACCTCCAGTGCGACCACGTGGCCGCGGAGTCCGCCCGGCGCGCCTGGGAGTCCGGTGCGCGGCCGGTGGTGCTCCCCACCGTCCCCTTCGGCGTGCAGACGGGGCAGCTGGACATCCCCCTCTGCCTCAACGTGAACCCCAGCACGCAGGCGGCGCTGCTCGCGGACCTCGTGGCTTCGCTGGAGGGGCAGGGGATCCGCAAGCTGGTGGTGCTGAACGGACACGGCGGCAACGACTTCCGGCAGATGATCCGGGAGCTTCAGCCGCGCACCCGGGTCTTCCTCGCCGCCGTGAACTGGTGGAAGGTGGTGGACGCGGCCCAGTTCTTCGCCCAGCCGGGGGACCACGCCGGGGAGCTGGAGACCAGCGTCACCCTGCACGTCGCCCCGGGGCTGGTGCTCCCGCTCGCGGAGGCGGGGGAGGGGACCGAGCGCCGGCCGAGGATCGCGGCGTTCCGGGAGGGGTGGGCGTGGACTCCCCGCCGCTGGACGGCAGTCTCGGCCGACACCGGCGTGGGCGACCCCTCGGCCGCCGCGGCGGAGAAGGGGCGCGCCTTCCTCGACGCGGTGGCGGAGCGCATCGCCGCCTTCCTGGTGGAGCTGGCCGCAGCCGATCCGGCCGACCTGTACGAGTGAGCCTCCGGGGCCGCCCCCGCCTCCCGGGCGGCCCTACCGGTCGCGGTTGCGGAGACGCGCGTCCTCGGGCGCGAGGGAGGTGGTGTCCCGCTGGTCCTTGCGGTTCGCGTAGGCCGACGCGTTCTCCGTGTCGTCCAGCGATCCGGGGATCTTGCTCATCGGGTCGGTGTCGGCGGCCTGCTTGTCGCCGTCTACGTCCACGCGGCTGCGGTCGCGGTCCCGCATGGTGCCTCCTTTGTCGAAGTGGCCTGCTCCGAAGGGCTTCGGGGGAGGACGGATCCCGCAAGCGACGTTCCGCCGCTTCTCCGCGCCTGGTCTTGCTCCGCTACACTTCGTTCGCGCGCAGCTCGTCCAGGGGGTAGTGCGTGCCGCGCCAGTCGATCCCGTCGTTGGCGAGGGTGACCACCACGGCGCGCCAGACGATGTACAGGAAGGCGAGCGTGGCGACGGGGAAGAACACTCCGTAGAGCGGGCTCACCCCCTGCGTCCGCGCCGTACCGGCGTACATGGTGAACATCAGCAGCACCGCGACGGCGAACAGGAGCTGCGCCGCGCCGCCGGTGAGCCAGACGGCGACCCAGGGGAGGACGAAGACCAGGAGCTGCAGCAGGGTGGTCGCGACGACGAACCCGAGCCGGTAGTCCACCCCCGCGAAGCTGTTCTTCATCAGCCCCCGCACCAGCTCGCCGAAGGTCCGGTACCACTCCACCCGCAGCGACTTCGTGCCGACCAGGAAGTCCTGCCGGAAGCCGTGCTTCTTCATCAGCTTCCCCAGCTTCAGGTCGTCGTCCGGGCGCATCCGGATGGGCCGGTGCCCGCCCGCGGCGCGATACGCCTCCGCGCGCACCAGGTTGAAGGCGCCCACGCCGACGTGGGCGGGGCTCCGCGGGTCGCGCGCCTTCCAGGGGCGGAATGCGATGGAGAAGAAGAGGGTGAAGAGGACCACGAAGACGCGGAGCGGCAGCGACGGCAGCTCCACTCGGGGCCCCGCGGCGGCGTGGTCGATCCCGTGCGCGCGCACGTAGCCCACCGCGCGGGCGAGGGTGTCCGGCTCCATCACCACGTCGGCGTCAGTGAAGAGCAGGTACTCCCCCCGCGCCGCCGCGGCGCCCACGTGCAGGGCGTGGTTCTTCCCCAGCCACCCGGGCGGCAGCTCCGCCACGTGCGCCACCCGCAGGCGGGGGTTCTCCGCCGCCATGCGGTCCAGGATCGCGCCGGTGGCGTCTGCCGAGCGGTCGTCCACCACCACCACCTCGAGCGGGCCGTAGCGCTGCGCCAGCACCGAGGCGAGGGCGTGCTCGATGTCGCGCTCCTCGTTGCGCGCGGCGATCACCACCGAGACGGGCGGCGCCTCCGCGTCCGGGACGGGGGGGACCTCGTCCAGGCGGCGGAGGGAGCGCGCGCCGCGCAGCCCCTGTACGAACAGCACCGCCACGGAGAGGGCCGCCAAGAGCGCGAGCCAGAACCAGGGATCGCGCGTCATCGGCGGTCGTGGGTTGGAGCGTAGGGGGCGGCCCGGGGCCGCGGATGCGCTCCATACCCGCGCGGGCGGGCCCGGTGCCGGATCCGGCGGGCGAGGGGCTCCGCGTGCGGCGCGCCGGCGCCGATCGTTCCCTGGCTCCCGCCGCCGCGTTACCTTGCCTCCATGCGCCCCCGTCTCCCGGCGCGCTGCGCGACCCCCGCCCCGGAGCGTCCCCATGACGCAGTCCGTCGCCCTCCCCCTCTGGCTGCTCCTCCTCCTGGGCGTCCTGGCCGCCTGGTCGGTGCTGGACCGGCTGCTGGTCCCCGGCGCCCGCTGGTTCGTCCGGCAGCGGACCAACCGGGTGATCGAGGAGATCAACACCCGGCTGCGCATCGAGCTGCCGCCGTTCAAGCTCACCAAGCGCCAGGTGCTCATCGACCGGCTCACCTACGACCCGCGGGTCATGGAGGCGGTGGACGCCCACGCCCGGGAGGGCGGGGTCCCGCGCGAGGTGGTCATGGCGCGCGTGGAGCGCTACGCACGGGAGATCGTCCCCGCCTTCAACGCGTACCTGTACTTCCGCGTGGGGTACTGGATCGGCCGGCGCGTGGCGCGGCTGCTGTACCGGGTGCGGCTGGGGTACGCGGACGAGGACGGGCTGGCCCGCATCCGGAGCGGCGCCGCGGTGGTGTTCGTGATGAACCACCGCAGCAACATGGACTACGTGCTGGTGGGGTACCTGGCCGCCAGCCGGGCGGCGGTCAGCTACGCGGTGGGGGAGTGGGCGCGCATCTGGCCGCTGCACATGCTGATCCGCTCCATGGGGGCCTACTTCGTCCGCCGCAACTCCGGCGACGAGCTGTACCGGCGGGTGCTGGAGCGCTACGTGGCGATGGCGACCGCGGCGGGGGTCACGCAGGCCGTCTACCCGGAGGGCGGCCTGAGCCGCGACGGAAAGCTGCGCCCGCCGAAGCTGGGCCTGCTGGACTACCTGGTCCGCTCCTGGGACCCGTGTGGCGAGCGCGACCTGGTCTTCGTCCCTGTGGGGATCAACTACGACCGGGTGCTGGAGGACCGCACCCTGCTCCGGGACCTGGACCCGGAGGCGCCCCGGCCCGGCCGCCTCCGCGGCGTGGCGAACACGCTGCGCTTCGTGGGCCGCAACCTCCTCCTGGCCGCCCGCAACCGCTGGTACCGCTTCGGCTACGCGTGCGTAAACTTCGGCTCGCCGGTGTCCATGCGGGAGTACTGCGCCGGGCACGGCGTGGACTTCACCTCGCTCCCTCCGGAGGAGCGGCGCGCGCGCGTGGAGGAGCTGGGGCGCACGCTGATGGAGGCCGTGGGGCGGACCATCCCGGTGGTCCCGGTGGCCCTGGTGGCGACGGTGTTCGCGCGCGCTCCCCGGCGCGCGTGGGGGGAGCTGGAGCTCAAGGCCGAGCTGCACAGGCTGATCGGGGAGCTGGAGGCGTCCGGGGCGCGCATCTACGTCCCGCGGCGGGACCGGGACTACGCGCTCACCGTGGGGCTGCGGATGCTGGTCCTCCGGCGCGTCGTGCACGAGGACGCGGAGGGGCTCTTCTCGGCGCGCGAGGAGGAGCTCCCCCTGCTGCGCTACTACGCGAACTCCATCTCCCACCTCGTGCCCCGCGCCGTGGCCGTTCCCTCGCTGGTGGGCGGCCCCGCCGCGAGCCCGGGGGCGGCGTGAGCCCCCGCGCGGGGCTTTCGCCCGGGTCCGGGAGGCGGGTACATTCGGGGGCATGAAGACCGCCCGCGGAACCCCGTCCGCCGCAGCGTCCGCGCCCCGCCCCGGAGACGCCCGCCGTCTCCGGGGCGTCCGCGTCCGCGCCCGCCATCCGGGCCGCAGGTGACCCCTGGATAAGCGGTTCGGGAAGCTCGCCGTCCTGATGGTCACGGCGTTCGTGGACATGGTGGGGCTCCTGATGGTGATCCCCCTCCTCCCCTTCTACGCCGTGCGGATGGGCGGGGGCGGGCTGGTGGTGGGGGTCCTCGTCTCGGCGTACGCCGTCGCGCAGCTCCTCAGCGCCCCGCTCTGGGGGCGGGTCTCCGACCGGTTCGGGCGGCGCCCGGCGCTCCTGGTGGGGCTGGGCGCCTCGGCCATCGCGTACGTGATCTTCGCCTACGCCGGCTCGCTCTGGGTGCTCCTCCTTTCCCGCCTGGTGCAGGGGGCGGGCGGCGGGACGGTGGGCGTGATCCAGGCGTACGTCGCCGACGCCACCGAGCCGGAGAACCGCGCCCGGAGCCTGGGGTGGCTCTCCGCCGCCACCAACGTGGGCGTGACCATCGGGCCGGTGATCGGATCGCTCAGCATGGGGATCAGCGAGCACGCCCCGGGGCTCTTCGCGGCCGGGCTCTGCGTCGCCAACATGGTGTTCGCCTGGTTCTTCCTGGAGGAGTCGCACGACGTGGCGGGGGCGCGGTCGCGGTCGTCCACCACCCGCCCGGTGCGGCCCCGGGAGGTGGTCTGGCAGGTGCTCGCCCACCCGCGGGAGCCCGCGCCGCGGATGATCTGGATCTACTCCATCGGGATGGGGGCCTTCCAGATGATGACGGCGCTGCTGGCGCTCTTCCTCGCCACGCGCTTCGGGGTCACGGAAAAGACCATCGGCCTGGTGTACGCCTACAACGGGGCCATCTCCGTGCTGGCGCGGGCGGTGGTCCTGGGGCGGGCGGTGGACCGGCTGGGGGAGGCGCGGCTGTCGCGGATCGGGCAGATGCTGCTGGCGTCGGGGCTGGCGCTCCTCCCGCTGACGTGGAGGATCGGGGGGGCGGCCACGCTGGACCTTTCCGTGCTCCCGGGCGGGTGGGGTGTGGTGGAGGTGCCGCTGCGCACGCTGGCGCTGATGGGGGCGCTGGCGCTGGTGCCGCTGGGGACGGCCTTCACCTTCCCCTGCATCACCTCGATCCTGTCGCGGGTGATCCCGCCGTACGAGCGCGGGGTGTACATGGGGGTGCAGCAGAGCTACGGCGGTGCGGCGCGCGTGCTGGCGCCGCTGTGGGCGGGGTGGGCGTTCGACCACCTGGGGGTGGGGGTGCCCTTCTGGACGGGGGCGGTGCTGGTGCTCGCGACGCTGGGGCTGGGGATGGGGATCGAGGAGTACACGCGCCCCAGGCCGGAGCCGGGGAGCGCGCCCGCGGCGGCCGGATAGCGGCCCCGCCGCGGGCGGACGGTCCGTGTCGCACAGTCTTTGCTTCAGGACCGCGCGAACCCTGGAGAGGAGATCGCAGATGCTACGACTGTTCCGAACGTTCGCGGGCGCGGCGCTGATCCCCGCGCTCCTGGCCGGGTGTGGGGGCGGCGACGACGAGGCTGACGCGGTGGCGCAGCGGCAGGTCGTGCAGGCACCCGAGGCGCAGCCCGCTCCGCAGCCCCAGGTGGCGCCGGCGCCGGCGGTGCAGCCGCAGCCCCCTTCGCCGCCGCCGATGCGCCTGGAGGTGAACCTGGCGGAGCGCAAGCTGTACGTCTACCGCGACGGACAGCAGGTGACGACGCACCCGGTGGCGGTGGGGAGCAAGGAGTGGCCCACCCCGACGGGCGAGTGGACCATCGGCCAGGTGATCTGGAACCCCCGCTGGATCCCGCCCCAGGAGGAGTGGGCCAAGGACGAGGAGGTGAAGGAGCCGGGTGACCCGGAGAACCCGCTAGGCCGGGCGCAGCTCGTGTACCAGGCGCCGAACAGCATCCACGGCACCAACGACGAGTCGTCGCTGGGGAAGGCGGTCTCGCACGGCTCCTTCCGCGTGTCCAACCAGGTGGCGCTGGAGCTGGCGCGGCAGGTGGTGGAGGCGGGGGGCGCGGGGAAGGACGAGGCGTGGTACCGGCAGGCGCGGGAGAACCGCAAGCAGCGCTACGAGGTCGTCGTCCCCAACCCCATCCCCATCCGCGTGGTGTCCGGGAGCGGGCAGGGCTCCGGCTCCGGCTCCGGTTCCGGCTCGGGGAGCTGAGCCGCGGGTCGGTTCGGCGCCAGCACGAGAGCGGGCGGCTCCAGGCTCATCTGCCTGGAGCCGCCCGTTTTGCGTTCACCGGGAATCGGCGGTCAGGCTCCCGCAGGCGTCCGCCCCTGGATCCGGTAGCGCACCACGTACGGGACCTCCAGCTCGTCGGTGACCACCGTGTAGAGGCGGTCGCCGCGCACGACGAACCTCCCGCGGGCCCCGATCTTCGCCTCCGAGCGGATCTGCCCGAGATAGCGCCCCTCCGGGTCGAAGACGTCGATCACGCTCCCCTCCTCCCCCTCCGCGACCGCAGGCCAGACCCAGAGATAGCCCTCCTCGTCCACCTGGAAGCCGGTGAAGGCGGGCTTCTTCCCGGGGATGCGGGACGGATCGATCTTCCCCCCCTGGTCGGTGAACCACTTCAGGTTCTTCACGGCCTCGTCCTTTTCATTGGAGGAGACCGCGACGGGCGTGAAGGGGCGCTCGACGATGCGCGTGGTGTCTCCCGCGATGGTGATCCGGTGCAGGCGGTAGCGGTCCGTGGTCCCGATCCACAGGTGCCCCTCCCGGTCCAGCCTCGACGTCTGCGCGGGGCTGAACGGGACCGCCGCGGACATGCGGGTGGTCCCCTTCTCGTCCTTGTAGAAGAACGCGGCCTGCTCGTACTCCGGCGTGCGGAAGGTGTCGGCGGGCTCGAACTGCTCGTCCAGCCGCACCAGCCCGGTGCGGAACAGCGTCCCTCCCGGGAGCATGGCTGCGTCGTACACGCGCCCCTGCGCGTCCAGCCCACCGGGCCAGGGTACCATGGAGAACCCGCCCCGGCGCCGGTGGCTGGTCACGAAGGCGCCCGCGGTGTCGAACACCGAAAAGCGGGCGTTGCTCTGGTCCACGATCCAGAGGTGCCCCTGCGGGTCCCAGTCGAGGGAGCCGGGGCTCTCGAACTCCCCCGGCCCGCCCCCCTTCCGCCCGAAGGAGCGGACGTGCTTCCCCCGGGCGTCGAAGACACGCACCTCCTTCGCCTGGTCGTCCAGGACGTAGATCCTCCCCAGCGGATCCACCGTAAGGGCCGCCACCTGGCCGAACAGCTCCGGCCCGTCCACCTCGGCCGAGCCGATCCGGAGCTCCTCCACCAGCATCCACCCCTCTCCCGCCTTCCAGATGCCGTGCTCGGGGTTCTGTACCCGCACGGCGCCGCCGGGCAGGGTGTCGACGGTGCCCTCCCACCGTCCCGCGGCAGCGCCGCCGTCGCGCCCGCAGGCGGAGGCGGCGAGAGCGAGGGCGGCGAGCGGAACGAGGGCGAGAGGCCGCGGATGCGAGTACGTCATACCGGCTCCGGGTGGGGGAGGGGAGGAACGGGGATCGTGCGCGCGGCCAGCTTCCTCCGCTCCGGCCCGCGCTCGAAGAGGAGATACAGCGCGGGGGTGACGGTGAGCACCAGCACCGTTGAGCTGGCGAGCCCGCCCAGGAGCGCGTAGCCGAGCGCGTTCCAGATGTTGGCGTCCGCAGCCTCGCTGAGCACCACCAGTGGCAGGAGGCCCAGGATGGTGACCGCGCTGGTCATCAGGATGGGGCGCACCCGCTCCAGCGTCCCCTGCACGATGGCGGGCTCCAGCGCGAGCCCCTCGCGGCGGCGGAGCTGGTTGACGTGGTCCACCAGGAGCGTGGCGTTGTTCACCACCACCCCGCCCATCATGATCACCCCGATGAAGGCCTCGCGCGTGAAGCTGGCGTCCGTGAAGAAGAAGGTTAGGAAGACGCCGATCAGCGCCATGGGCACCGTCCCCAGCACACAGAGCGGGAGGCGCAGCGACTCGAAGAGGGCGGCGGTCACCATGAAGATCAGCACCAGGGAGACTGCGAGCACCCCCCAGATCTGTCCCCGCTCCTCGTCCGACCAGCGCCACTCCTCCTTGCCAATGATGGTGTATCCGGCCGGGAGGCGCGTGGATGCCACGACGGCGTCGCGCACGCGGTCGCCCAGCTTGGTGGGGCCGCGGAACTCGTAGCTGATGGTGCGCTGGTACTGCTGGTCCTCACGGAGGATGCGCGAGAGCACCTCGCGCTCCTCCAGCGTCGCCACGTCGGCCAGGCGCACCGCCTCGCCCGAGGGGGCGGGGATCAGCAGCTCCTGCAGGGCGAGCAGGTCCATCCGCTCCCGGTCGCCGGTGCGGATGGCGAAGCTCAGCTCCTCCCCCCCCATGCGGAGCACGTCCTTGCGCGACTGCCCGCCCACGGCCGTGGCGACGCGGCCGACCACGTCCCGCGCGGAGAGCGCGTGCATCCCCAGCCGCTGCCGGTCCACGCGCAGCACCGCCTCCGTGGCCTTGTCGCGCGAGTACCACGCGCCGGACGAGTTGGTGTCCACGTCCTGGATGCGGGAGAATCGCTTCAGGCGCTCCCCCAGGTCCTCCGCGATGCCGCGGACCGTCTCGTAGTTGTAGCCCAGGACCTGGATGGAGTAGTTGGGCGGGCTCCCGCCGCCGCCGTAGAAGGAGGGGCCGTAGCCGTAGACGCGCACCTCCGCCCCGCCGAAGAGGTGGCTGTACGCCTCCATCTGCTCCTTGACCGCCACCGGGATGCCGGTGTTCTCCAGCGAATCGGGGAAGGTGACACGGATCCGCGCCGCCTGTGGGTACACGTTGGTGACGAAGCGCTCCACCTCCGGCATGGCCCGCAGCCGCTCCTCGAAGTAGCGGGTCAGCTCGTCGGTGCGCGCCAGCTCCTCGCCGCGGGGGAGGTTCACGTTGATGGCAATGTACGACTGCTGCTCCCACCAGGGGCGCCACACCGTCCCGCGGGTGACGTACTTGTCGAACAGGTACCACGACCCGCCCAGCGCCAGCAGCGAGGCCACCATCACCACCCAGGGCCAGCGGAGCGAGCCGCGGATCATCCCCCCGTACACGCGGACGTAGAGCGGGGGGCGCTCCTCCACGGGCGGCGCCGCTGCGGCGTTCGCGGCGGCGGGCTCGCGGCTCCAGGGTCCCTTCGCGCCGAGGAGGCGCCCGGCCAGGGCGGGGATGAAGGTGAAGGTGACGAACAGGCTCGCCAGGTTGGTGAACCCCACCACGATGGCAAGCGGGACGTAGAAGAGGCGCAGCTCCCCCTGCAGGTACACGAAGGGGACGAAGACGATGATGGTGGTCGCCGTCGCCGCGAGCACCGGGAGCACCATCTCCCCGGCGCCGCGGCGCGCCGCCTCCTCCACCGGGTCGCCCAGCTTGCGCCGGCGGAAGATGTTCTCCAGCACCACCACCGAGTTGTCGATCACCAGCCCGAACCCCATCGCCAGCCCCATCAGCGTCAGCACGTTCAGCGTCAGCCCGCCGAAGTAGATCAGGTTGAGCGTGATGAGGACCGAGAAGGCGATGCTGGAGAAGACGATCGCGGCGGAGCGGAAGGAGCGGAGGAAGAAGAGGAGGACCACGAAGACGATGACCCCGCCGGAGAGCGCCCGCCCGCGCAGGTCGGTGAGCTGCGCGCGGATGGCGTCGCTCTCGTCGTCGTCCAGGATCAGCCGCGCGCCGCGGGGGTGGGCGGGCGCGAGCTGCTCCAGGCGCGCCTTGACCCGGTCCGCCACCTGCACGGCGTTGGTGCCGATCTCCTTCATGACCACGAAGGACACGGCGGGCTGGGCGTCGATCCGGTAGTGGGCGACCGGGTCCTCGTAGGTGTCGCGGACCACGGCGACGTCCTCCAGCCGCACGATGCGCCCGCCGTCGGTGAGCAGCGGGAGGCGCCGCACCTCCGCGGCGTTCTCCGGCCGCTGGCGGATCGCCAGGGTGTGCTCGGTCCCCCCCTCGCGCACGACCCCGGCCTCGCGGACGTACTCCAGCTCCCGGATGCGGGTGCGGATCCGCTCCGGGTCCAGCCCCAGCGCCAGCGCCCGCTTCTCGTCCACCGCGATCTCCAGGAGCCGGCCGCGCCCGCCCTGGGCCTGCACGTCGGCCACGCCGTCCACCTGGCGCAGCTCCGGGGCGATCGTCTCGTCCACGTACGCGCGGAGCGCCTCGGTCGTGTACGGGCCGGTGACGGTGTAGCGGAGGAAGGGGCGGTTCTGGTCCTGGAACTCCTGGGGGACGTAGCTCTCCACGGTCGGACGGCCCGCCCCCTCGGGGAGGTCCTCGTCCAGCGCCGCCAGCCGCTCGGAAAGCTCCAGCCGGACGAAGTCCATGTCCGTCCCCCGCGCGAACTCCACGGAGATGCTGGCCCTGCCGGCGCCGTTCTGCTCCTCGGACACGGAGGAGACCTTCTCCACCCCGCGCACCTGCTGGATGGCGGCCTCCAGCGGCGAGGTCAGGAACGCCTCCGTGGCCTCGGGCGATGCGCCGCGCCAGGTGGCGCTCACGTTGAGCCGGGGGAGCTGCGTCTCGGGGAGCAGCTCCACCGGGATGTGGAGCCAGGCCGCCACCCCCAGGAGGGCGACGGCCGCGTACGCCATAGCGACGGCGATGGGGCGGCGGATGGAGAGGCGGATCACCTGTCTGATCGCCGGTCGGTGTCAGTCGCCCATGGCGACCCCGGCGCCGGCGCCCACGGCCGGCTCGGGCGCGGCCGCGGGAGCCGGGGCGGGGCCGCCGAACCAGGCGCCGATCCGCTCCCCCAGCTCCTCCAGCACGTCGTAGGCGACGGGGATCACCACCAGCGTGAGCGCCGTCGCGGAAAGGAGCCCGCCGAACACCGCGATCGCGAGCGGGGCCTGCAGCTCCGCCCCGGGGCCGATGGCCAGCGCCATGGGGAGGATCCCGAGCATGGCGGTGACGGTGTTCATCACGATGGGGCGGAGGCGGGCGTGCCCGGCGGCGAAGATCGCCTCGCGGCGGCTCATCCCCTCGCGCCGCATCTGGTTGATGAAGTCCACCTTCACCACCGCGTCGTTGTCCACGATCCCCACCAGGATCACCATGCCTATCAGGCTCATGGTGTTGATCCCCGCCCCGGCCACCCAGAGCGCCACCGTGGCGCCCACCGCGGCGAGCGGGACGGCCAGGAGGATGATGAAGGGGTGCAGCAGCGACTCGAACTCCGCGGCCAGGAGCATGTAGACCAGGAGCAGCGCCAGGAGGAAGGCGAAGGCCAGGGCGCGGAAGCCCTTCCGCATCTCCTCGTTCTCCCCGCCGATCTCGGTCCGCAGCCCGTGCGGCGCGGGGAGCGAGGCGAGCGAGGCGCGCACCGCCCCCACCGCCTCGTCCACCCCGCCGGAGGCCACGTCCGCGTGCACCACCACCACCCGGCTCTGGTCGATGCGCCGGATCTCCGAGGGGCCGGAGGCGGTGTGCACCCGCACCAGCTCCCGGAGCGGCACCCCGTCCACGCGCAGCGTCTCCAGCGTCGCCAGGGAGCGCCGCTCCGCCTCCGGGAGACGGACCACCACGGGCACCTTGCGGTCGAAGTCCACGAACTCCGTCGCCCGCGTGCCCTTCATGTACGCCTCCACCGTCTCGGCCACCTTCCGGGGCTCGATCCCGAAGCGGGCGGCCTGCTCCCGGTCGATCTCCACCCGCATCTCCGGCTGCCCCATCTCGGTGCCCAGGCGCACGTTGGTGACGGCGGAGGCCCCGGCGAGCCGGTTCCGCACCTCCTGGGCGTGCGCGAGGGCGGCGTCCAGGTTCTCGCCGCGGACGCGCACCGCGAGGTCCGAGTCCCCGCCGCCCAGCAGCCTCCCGAGCGCGGTGGCCTGCCCGGACTCGATGGCGACCGTCCCCGCCGGGAGGGCGGCGAGCGCCGGCCGGAGCCGGCGCAGCGTCTCCTCCGTGCCGGAGCCGCCGCGCAGCCGCACCTCCAGCGTGGCGGTGTGCGTCCCGCTCTCCGACTCGTCCATCCCCGCGATGGCCGTCTGCCGGCCGACGCGCGTGAACACCGCCTCCACGGCGGGGTCGGCGCGGAAGAGGGCTTCCAGGCGGGCCGCCTCCTCCGCCGTCCCCTCCAGCGCGGTGCCGCGCGGCATCTCCAGCCGCGCGCGGAAGGCGCCCTGGTCCACGTCGGGGAGGACGCTCCGCTCCAGCGAGAGCCCCACCGCCACGCCGACGCCCAGGAGCAGGAAGGCGATGCCGAGGGTCCGCGCCCGGTGCGCCATGCCCAGCGCGAGCAGCCGCTCGTAGGCGCCGGTGAAGCGCGCGAAGCCGCGGTCGAAGGCGTCCAGTCCCGGCCCGAAGACGCGGCTGAAGGCGCGGGAGATCCGCCCCGGGGGGCGGCCCGCGCCCTCGCCCCAGCGCGCCGCCAGCATGGGGAGGAGCGTCACCGCCACCCCGATGCTGGACAGGAGCGAGAAGGCCACCGCCAGCGCCAGCGCGCCCAGCAGCTCTCCGGCGACCCCCTCCACGTACACGATGGGGCCGAAGACCGCGATCGTGGTGAGCGTGGACGCCGTGATCGCCCGCTGCACCTCTTCCGCGCCCAGCGCGGCGGCGGCGGCGGGGCCCAGCCCCCGCTCGCGGTGCCGGAAGATGTTCTCCAGCACCACGATGGAGTTGTCCATCAGCATCCCCACGCCCAGCGCCAGCCCCCCCAGGCTGAGCAGGTTGAGCGAGACGCCCGCGGCCTGCAGCAGCGCGAAGGTGGCGATCAGCGAGATGGGGATGGCGAGCGCCACCGCGATGGGGTAGCGCACCTCGCGCAGGAAGAGGAAGAGCACCAGGAAGGCCAGGATCCCGCCGAGGATCACCTCCTGCACCACGTTGGCGAGCGCGTCGGAGATGAACCCGGCCTGGCTCATCGCCACCTCCAGCTTCACCTCGGGGTACTCGCGCCGGAGCTGCGCCAGGACCTTCTCCACCTCCTCCGCGACGCGGACGGTGTTGGCCTCGACGCCCTTGAACACCAGCAGCCCCACCGCCTCCTGGCCGTTGAACCGGGCGATGGACTCACGCTCACGGAAGCCGTCCGTGATCCGCGCCACGTCGCGCAGCAGGAGCTCCCCCCGCGGGGCGGCGCCCGCCTGCGCACCTGCACCCGCCGCGGACTGCCCCAGCGCGCCCTGCACCCCGCCGCGGGTGACGGGGACCCGCCCGATCTCCTCCACGCTCTGGAACTCGCCCAGGGTGCGGAGCGAGTAGCGGTAGCGCCCGCGGCGGATGGTCCCGCCGGGGGCGCTCGCGTTGGCGGCGGCCAGCGTCGCGGAAAGGTCTGCGATGGTGAGGCCGTGGCTCTCCATCAGGTGCGGGTCCACCTCCACCTGGATCTCCCGCTCCAGCCCGCCCGTCACCGTGGCCTGCGCCACCCCGTCGATCTGCTCCAGCCGGCGGCGGAACACGGACTCGGCCAGCTCCTTGAGGGCGGGGAGGTCGCGCTGTCCGGCCACGGAGAGCGCCATGACCGGCTCGCTGCGCGGGTCGGTCCGCAGCACCGTGGGGCGCGAAGACATCTCCGGGAGGGCGTCGCGGAGGTTGTCCAGCTTCTCCCGGACGCCCAGCGCGGCGAAGTCCATGTCGGTGCCCCAGGCGAAGCGCACCGTCACCAGCGAGCTCCCCTCGCGGCTCACGCTCTCCACCTTCTGCACGCCGGGGACGGTGCTCACCGCCTGTTCGATGGGCTCCGTCAGGAAGCGCTCCACCTCCGCCGGGGCCACGCCGGGGTTGGTGGTGTAGACCACCAGCCGCGGGTAGGCGACGTCCGGGAGGAGGTCGATGGGGAGGCGGACGAAGGAGAGCACCCCCAGGAAGACCACGCCCAGGAAGAACATGGCGACGGCGACGGGGCGGGTGATGGCGAGCTTGGGGAGCGACATGCGCGGCGTCTCCGGGTCAGGCCCCGACCGGCGCGCCCACCCGCTCCTGGAGCGTGGCGAGCGCGTTGGCGAACTCGAAGCGGGCGCGCAGCGCGTCGCGCTCGGCCTGCGCGGTGCGGTCCACCACCTGCTGCAGCTCGGTGAAGGAGATGGCCCCCAGGCGGTACTGCTCGCGCGCCATCTCCAGCCGGTCGCGGCTCAGCCGGGCGGCCCGCTCGGAGAGCTGCGAGGCCCGGAAGGCGTTCTCCAGGTCGATCAGGGCGCTGCGCACCTCGCGCTCCACGGCGAGCCGGGTAGCGCGGAGGGTCTCCTGCGCCCGGGTGCGCCCGGCGTCCGCCTGCGCCACCTGCGCCGAGCTGCGGAACCCGTCGAAGACGGGGAGCTGGATGGAGAGGCCGAAGTTGAAGGCGCGGTCGAACGGGTCGAACGGGTTGAGGAAGGAGGGGACGGCCTCGTAGTCTGGCCCGCGGAAGGAGCGGTTGTAGCCCAGGTCCGCGTTCACACGCGGCCAGCGCTGCCCGCGGGCGGCGCCCACCCGGTGCCCGGC
>DASYWD010000403.1 GCA_035936415.1 Longimicrobiaceae bacterium | reverse complement strand
GACCAGCTCCGGCCGCTCGGCGGCGGCCACCAGCGCCGCGCCGCCCCCTGTGCTCGCCCCGAAGCACCCGACCCGCAGCGCCCGCGTCGAGGGCTCCGCCGCCAGCCACTCCGCCGCCCCCACGAGCCGCCCGGCGAGCATCCCGATGTCGAAGCGGAGGTGCGCGGTGTGCACGTCCACCGCCTCCTCCTCGGCGGTCAGGAGGTCGATGAGCAGGGTGGCGAGCCCGGCCTCCCGCAGCACCCCGGCCACGTAGCGGTTGCGGGAGCTGTGCCGGCTGCTCCCGCTAACGTGGGCGAAGAGCACCACCCCCCGCGCCTCCGGAGGGACCCCCAGGTTCCCTTCCAGCGTCACCCCGCCCGCGGGGACACGGACCAGCCGCTCCCCGCCACTCGTGCCGTTCATCGCCGGTCCTCCATCAGGCGATCTCGGCGCGGGGCGATCCTGTGCCATGCCGTCCTCCCGTGTCGAAGCTGCGTGCTGCGAGCCGTCCGTCAGAGCCCCGAGGGGAACGTTTCCGGGGGCTCGCCCGCGTGCCACTCCTCCGTGGGCTCCAGCGGCTCCACCGCGCGCGTCTCGTCCACGTGGACCACGGCGTCGAACTGCTCGGCGAGCCGGGCGTGGAAGTAGTGGCTGACGCGCTCGCTCCCGGGCAGGTAGACCACGCCGATGGCGCGCTCCAGGCGCATCTCCCCCAGCGCTTCGGCCACCTCCGCGCGGCCGCGGACGGGGAGGAGGAAGGCCGGGATCTCGAGGAGGTGGAAGAGAGCCTCGTAGCTGCCCGCGAGGGCGGGCCGCACCCGCTTCCTCTCGCCCGGCTGGTCCCAGTCGGAGGCGGCGGTCACCGTCCCGTGGTGCGTGGTGAACCCCACCAGCACCGCGTCCCGCCCCCACCGCTCCCGCGCGAGCTGCCCCACGTTCAGCTCCCCCTCCTCGCCCATCTCCGTGGCCCGGGCGTCGCCGATGTGCGAGTTGTGCTCCCAGACCACCACCTTCGTGGGGCCGCCGCGCGCGTCGAAGTGCCGGACCAGCGCCTCCAGCGTCTCCGCCATGTGCCGGTCGCGGAGGTTCCAGGAGGAGACCCGCCGCCGGAACATGCTGCGGTAGTATTCCTCCGCGTTGCGGACCAGCCGGGCGTTCTGCTCGGCGAAGAAGTGCTCGTCCTCCGGGATGCGCCCGTCGGCCCGGGCCAGCTCCCCGGCGCGCCGCTGCAGCTCCACGAGCTGCTGCACCGCTTCGTCCTCGCACCCGGGGGTGATCCCCAGCTCGGCGGCGTAGCCGTACGCCTGGGAGTCCTCGCCGAAGTGCTCGAAGCAGGCGTAGCGGCGCCGGGCCCGCCCCGCCGCCTCGGGGTCGACCCGCTCCAGGTATCCGATGACCGCCTCTATGGAGGAGAAGAGGGAGTACAGGTCCAGCCCGTAGAAGCCGACCCGCTGGGCGCCCGCCGGGAGCGAGGCGTTGTACTCGCGCAGCCAGTCCACCAGGGTGAGGACGTCGGTGTTGCGCCACATCCAGGTGGGGAAGCGCCGGAAGCCGCCCAGCGCCTCGTTGGCGCTGGAGTCGTCGCCGGTGCCGCGGACGAAGCGGTTGACCCGGTAGGCGTCCGGCCAGTCCGCCTCCACGGCGACCACCGTGAACCCCTTCTCGGCGACGAGCCGCCGGGTGATGCGGGCGCGCTCGTGGTAGAACTCGTGGGTGCCGTGCGTGGCCTCGCCCAGGAGCACCACCCGCGCGTCACCCACCAGCTCCAGCAGCTCGTCGTAGTCGCCCAGGTGCCCCGTCAGGGGGACCGCCGCCCCCCGCAGCACCTCGCCCACCCCGGTCCCGGTCTCCCGCATCCGCGCTCCTCCTTCCGCTCGCCTCTCAGCCCCCGGGCGCGTCGGCGCGCGCCTCCGCCGCCCGCGCGAGGAGGTCTCGCACCTCGTCGTCCGTGGTCTGCGAGAAGTCCTCGTACCAGAGCCCCACCGCGTAGAACGGCTCCGGGGTGCGGGCGCAGACCACCTCGTCCACCTCGCGCGCGAAGGCGTCGCAGGTCTCCGCCGCGCCCACCGGCACCGCCACCACCAGCCGGGCCGGGCCGAGGCCGCGCAGCGCCTCCGCGGCGGCGCGCATGGTGGAGCCGGTGGCCAGCCCGTCGTCCACGAGCAGCACCGTCCTTCCGCGCACGGCGGGCGGCGGGCGGTCGTCGCGGTATGCGCGCTCGCGGCGCTCCAGCTCTCCCATCTCGCGCGCGGCGACCGCGTCCACGGCGGCGGGGGGAACGCGGAGCGCGTTGACCACGTCCGCGTTCAGCACCCGCACGCCGCCGGAGGCGATGGCGCCCATCGCCAGCTCTTCGTGCCCCGGCACGCCCAGCTTGCGCACCAGGAACACGTCGAGCGGCGCGCCCAGCGCGCGCGCCACCTCGTACGCCACCGGGACGCCGCCGCGCGGGAGCGCGAGCACCACCACGTCGGGGCGTCCGGCGTACTCTCCGAGGCGGTCGGCGAGCTCGCGCCCCGCCTCCGTCCGGTCCCTGTACTTCTGCTCTGCCATGTCCGGCCTTCCTCCACCGCTGCACCGAAAAATCGGAGTGCGAGGGGGCCGCAAGATCCGGTCCGACAGGGCCGAAACCCTTGTCTGTCCAGGCTTTGTATGGGCGCCGGACGCTCAGTTCCGGCTGGGAGGGGCGGGGAGGCCCGCGAGCGCCTGGCGGGGCGCCAGCGGCGCGAGGGGGGTGATCCGGGCGGGGGCGGAGAAGGCGTACGGGCGGGTCGCGCCGCCGGAGACCTCCCGGCGCGCCTCGCCAGCGTCGAAGACCAGCGTCGCCACGCGGAGCGCGCCCATCTCCGTGAGGCGGCGCTCCGCGCGGGAGGCCTGGTTGGCGACGTGGTACCGGCCGTCCAGGAGGAACACCCCGGCGCGGGCGCCGACGCCGCGCTCGTCGGCGTAGCTGGCGCTGCGGTCTTCCTGTTCGATCAGCTCGTGCTTCATCCGGGTCGTCGAAAACGGGGGCCGCTGGCCCGGGGGTCTGGCGCCGGGCTCCCGGCGCGTGGAACGGATGGATACACCGCCGCGGGCCGAATGGTGCGCGCGGGGGTGGGCTTGTCCGGAAACCCCGGCGGCCCGATGTTCTGCGCGGCGGCGTCCGCGAGGCGGTCCGGAGCCCCGGCCGCGCCCGGGCGCCGGAGATGAGGCGGCACGGGGACACTCCGGACGACGGGTGTTGCAGGAGCGCAACACACCCCCCGCGATCCCGCCATGCGTTTCCGCCGAAAACGGCGCCACTCCTTGCCGATCGGCAGCGGCGCCCCCATCGGGGCCGCGCCGGCTGCATGGCACGGAACTTCCCTTTTTTCCTGCCGGAACAGGTAGCGGCGCGGTCTCTCTCCGTCCCGCCGTGCGGCGGCCGTGCATTCCGCGCGGCCGCCCATGCAATCCTCCATCGCCACCGACGCGAGCGCACGTGCGTTTCCCGCATGCCGATGCCCGGGCCCAGGCCACGGGCGAATCCCCCGCTCTCTCGCTCGTGGTGGCGTCGCGTGGCGAGCCCCGGGCGCTCCGCGCGCTCCTCGGCGCGCTCCTCCCCCTCGCCGGAGAATGCGGGGTGGAGGTGGTCGTGGCGCGAGGAGGCGCCCACCCGGAGACGGCCGGCCTCGCCCGCGAGTTCCCGGGCGTGCGCTTCTTCGCCGCGCCGGAGGACGCCACGCCGCAGGCGCTGCGCTTCACCGGGATGGCGGAGGCGACGGGCGACGTGGTGATGCTCGCCGCGGACGACGACCCCTCCGCGCCGGAGCGCCTGCTGCACCTCTGCCGCACGTACGCGGCCGCCGAGCC
>DASYWD010000402.1 GCA_035936415.1 Longimicrobiaceae bacterium | reverse complement strand
GCGGTGCGTGGCCGAGGTCGTGGAGACCGAGGCGTACACCGGCCCGGAGGACGAGGCGTCCCACGCCCACGAGCGCTTCGGGAAGACGGCGCGGAACGCGGCGATGTTCGGCGCGCCCGGGACCGCCTACGTGTACCGCATCTACGGGATGCACTGGTGCCTGAACGTGGTCACCGGCCCCGTTGGATTTCCCGCCGCGGTCCTCCTGCGCGCGGCGCGCCCGCTGGGCGGGACGGAGGCCATGCGCGAGCGGCGCCCCGGGCGCGCGGACCGCGACCTGCTGCGCGGTCCCGGGAACCTCTGCCGCGCGCTGGGAGTGACCGGCGAGCACAACCTCCACCTCCTCGGCGGCCCGCCGCTCTGGCTGGCACGCGGCGAGCCCGTCGGCGACGCGGCGGTCGCGGTGGGGCCGCGGATCGGGATCAGCCGCGCGGCCGAGGCGCCGCTCCGCTACTGGGTCCGGGGGGACCCGCACGTGTCCAGGTAGAACCGGATGAGAGACAGAGACGACCTGATGGAGTTCGCCGTCCGCCTCGCGGGCAGCGCGGGGGCGATCACGCTCGACCACTTCGGCAGCGTGGCGGTGGAGACGAAGGGCGACGGCAGCGAGGTCACCGTCGCGGACCGCGCCGCCGAGGAGTTCGTGCGCAGCTCGCTCCGGGAGGCGTTCCCGGACGACGGGATCGTGGGCGAGGAGGGGGAGGACGTGCCCTCGAAGAGCGGCCGCCGCTGGATCGTGGACCCCATCGACGGGACGCGCTCCTTCGCCTGCGGGGTCCCGCTCTACGCGGTGCTCGTCGCGCTGGAGGAGGAAGGGCGCCCGACTCTGGGCTGCTGCCACTTCCCCGTGCTGGGGGAGACGCTGGTCGCCGCGCGGGGGGCGGGGGCGTGGCACAACGGGCGCCCCGCCAGGGTCTCGGAGTGCGACGACCTGGCCGCCGCGCGGATGGTGACCTCGGGCTTCGAGTACTGGCGCGACCGCTCCACGGACGAGCACCGCGCGGGGTTCGACCGGCTCGTGAAGGCGACCCGCTTCTCCCGCACCTGGGGCGACGCCTACGGCTACCTGCTGGTGGCGGTCGGGCGCGTGGACCTGCTGGTGGACCCCATCTGCGGCTCGTACTGGGACTACGCGCCCATGATCCCCATCTTCGAGGAGGCGGGCGGGCGGATGACCACCTTCACCGGTGAGCCGCTCTCGGCGTGGAGCAGCGTGGTCGCCGCGAACCCGGCGCTGCACGCCGCCGCTTCACGCGTCCTCGGCTCCGGCTGAGCTGTCCGCCCACGCGGTTGGAACGTCCCTTGCCGGACCCTCCGGTCGGCCCGGACGCGGGGTTCGGGACGGTCACGAGACCCGGGAGGAACGATGTCGGTGTACAAGTCGCTGGAGCTGGTCGGGACGTCCGCGCAGAGCTTCGACGATGCGGCTCGCGTCGCGGTGAAGCGCGCGGGCGAGTCCATGCGGGACCTGGAGTGGATGGAGGTCGTGGAGCAGCGCGGCTACATCAACGGCGGAGAGATCAACGAGTTCCAGGTGAAGGTCCGCGTCTGGTTCAAGCTGGAAGGGGGCCAGGGCCAGTAAGCCGCACGCGTAGAGGGATCGAACGGGCCGCATCGCCGAGGGGCGGTGCGGCCCGTCGAACTGTTTCCGCAATGCGGGCTCTGACCCGTCCGAGGGCCGCTGGCGGGAGTGTGTTCGAAATGTCCCTGCAACGGGGGAGTTCCGGGACGTTGGCACCCCTGGCGAGTGCGAATAGATTGGTCGCATGAGCCTGCGAGTCGAATGGGACCCGGTGAAGGCGGAAGCGAACCACTTCAAGCATGGCGTGTCGTTTTCGGAGGCGGCTACCGTGCTTGGCGATCCGCTCTCGGTGTCGCTTCCTGATCCGGACCACTCGTTAGAAGGCTGTTGAAAAAAGGCGCGCC
The DNA here is from genome assembly GCA_035936415.1 of Longimicrobiaceae bacterium. Lineage (NCBI taxonomy): Bacteria > Pseudomonadati > Gemmatimonadota > Longimicrobiia > Longimicrobiales > Longimicrobiaceae > Longimicrobiaceae bacterium. The sequence continues at coordinate 113 of DASYWD010000402.1, read as the reverse complement.
GCCAGGGGCTGGGCAGTAGATTGGGCGCATCGCTCGGAGGCTCGTTCCCCCGGACCGGAGTCGACATGCTCGGACGCAACTCCTCGCAACCAGCCCTCTTCCAGATGGTGGAC
>DASYWD010000401.1 GCA_035936415.1 Longimicrobiaceae bacterium | reverse complement strand
CTCCCGCCCCCCATCCCCGCCGACGGCCGCGGCTCGGTGGTGACGGTGGGCACCTTCGACGGGGTCCACCGGGGCCACCGGGAGGTGCTGCGCGAGATCGTGCACCGCGCGGAGCGGACCGGGCGCCGCAGCGTGCTGGCGACCTTCCACCCGCACCCGCTCCGCGTGGTGCGCCCCCAGGACGCGCCGCCGCTCCTCACCACCCCGGCCGAGAAGCGCGAAGTGCTGGCCGAGTCCGGGCTGCACTACGCCGTGTTCCTCCCTTTCACCCCCGTGCTCCGCGACTACCCGGCGCGCCGCTTCGTGGAGGAGATCCTGATCGGGCGGCTGCGGATGGAGGAGCTCGTGATCGGGTACGACCACGGCTTCGGACGCGGGCGCGAGGGGGGCGTGGACACGCTCCGCGAGATCGGGGCGGAGCTGGGCTTCGCCGTGGACGTGGTCGAGGCGGTGGGCGGCGAGGGCGAGCCCTTCTCCTCCACCAAGATCCGCCGCGCCCTGGCCGAAGGCGACGTGCTTGCCGCGGCGGCCGGGCTGGGGCGCCCGTATTCCATCGAGGGGACGGTGGTGCAGGGCGACCGGCTGGGGCGGACGCTCGGCTTTCCCACCGCGAACCTCGCCCTGGACGACGCGGAGAAGATGGTCCCGCTGGAGGGGATCTACGCGGTGCGCGCCTGGGTGCGCGGCGAGCCGGTGCCCGGGCTCCTGCACCTGGGCCCCCGCCCCACCTTTGGAAGAGGCGAGCAGCGCATCGAGCTGTACCTGCTGGACTGGAGCGGCGACCTGTACGGCGACCGCGTGCGGGTGGAGTTCTGCGCGCGCATCCGCGGGGTCCTCGCCTTCGACTCGGCGGAGGCGCTGGTGGAGCGGATGCGCCGGGACGAGGCGGAGGGGCGCGCCCTCTTCCGGGGCGAGGCGGGGCCCACGGCTTGTGCGGATTTTCGGCCATGGTTATCTTGAGAGCTTGTGTAATTTGATCCCCGAGCGGTTTGCAGGCGGCAACTCGAAGGATCGGTTCACTTCCCGACCAGCATAGACTCTTCTGGAGGTACCGAATCGCATGGCGACCATCGATCGCGACGCAGTCATCACCAAGTACCAGGCCCACGAGACCGACCGTGGCTCCACCAAGGTGCAGATCGCGCTCCTGACGGCGCGCATCAACCACCTGACGGGCCACTTCCGGGCGCACAAGAAGGACCACCACTCCCGCCAGGGGCTCCTTAAGATGGTGGGCCAGCGCCGCCGGCTCCTGACGTACCTGAAGAAGAACGACCTGGAGGGCTACCGCGCCCTCATCGCCGACCTCGGTCTGCGCCATTGATGCAGGGCCGTCTCACGAGCGGGACAGTCGTTCACAAGCCGGCCGTCTGATCGTCTGGAGCGCCGCACGGGCATGGTCCGTGCGGCGTTCGTGCGTTTTGAGTTTCGAGTGAAAGAAATGCCGGATACGAAGGTCCGCGTGCGTGGGGGAGCGCGGACCGGCCTGCGGCCCCCCAGCAACCCGAATGCGGAAGAGAGACCAAGAGAATGGCAAGAATCGAACGGCAGTTCGCGGGACGGACGCTTTCCATCGAGACGGGGAGGATGGCCCGTCAGGCGGATGGGTCGTGCGTCGTGCAGTTCGGCGAGACGGTGGTGCTGTGCACCGCCACCGCCCAGGACAAGCCCACGCACCTCCCCTTCTTCCCCCTGACGGTGGAGTACCGCGAGCGGACCTACGCCGCGGGGAAGATCCCTGGCGGGTTCATCAAGCGTGAGGGGCGCCCCTCCGACAAGGAGATCCTCTCGGCGCGGCTGATCGACCGCCCGCTGCGGCCCCTCTTCCCGGACGGGTTCGCCAACGAGACGCAGATCTTCATCTACGTCATCTCCGCCGACCAGGAGAACGACGCGGACGTGATCGCGCTCACCGGCGCCTCCTTCGCGCTGAACCTGAGCCGCATCCCCTTCGCGGAATCGGTGGCGGCGGTGCGGATCGGGCGGATCCAGGGGCAGTGGGTGCTGAACCCCACCTTCCAGCAGCTGGAGTACTCGGACCTGGACATCGTGGTGTCGGGCTCGGAGAGCGCCATCACCATGGTGGAGGGCGGCGCGCTCGAGGTGCCGGAGGAGGAGATCGCCGAGGGCCTCCTGGTGGCGCACGAGGGGATCCGTGAGCTGATCCGCATCCAGCAGGAGCTGCTGGAGCAGGTGGAGCGGCAGCCGACCATGGAGTGGACGCCCAAGCAGGTGGACCCCGAGGTCCGCCAGCGGATCGAGGGCGCCGCCGGCGCGCGCGTCACCGAGGCCATGCGCCTCGGCGACAAGGCGGAGCGGAACACCGCCCTCGCCACCATCCGCAGCGAGGCCGCGGCGGAGCTGGTCGCCGAGATCGAGGGCGTGGAGAGCGACGTCGGCTCGGTGCTGAAGGACCTGGAGAAGCGCGAGATGCGCGAGATGATCCTGTCCACCGGGAAGCGCTCCGACGGCCGCGGGCTGGACGAGGTGCGCCCCATCAGCATCGACGTGGGCATCCTGCCGCGCGCGCACGGGTCGGCGCTCTTCACCCGCGGCCAGACGCAGGCGCTCGGGGTGACCACGCTGGGGACGCAGGGCGACGAGCAGCGCGTGGAGAGCATCGACTCGCCCACGGAGCAGACCAAGTCGTTCATGCTGCACTACAACTTCCCGCCCTTCTCCACCGGCGAGGTGAAGCCCATGCGCGGCACCAGCCGCCGCGAGATCGGGCACGGCGCGCTGGCGGAGCGGGCGCTGGAGCCGCTGCTCCCGCCGTACGACGAGTTCCCCTACACCATCCGCATCGTCTCGGACGTCCTGGAGTCCAACGGCTCCTCGTCCATGGCGACGGTCTGCGCCGGCTCGCTCTCGCTGATGGACGCGGGCGTGCCGATGCGCGCCGCGGTGGCGGGCGTGGCGATGGGGCTCATCAAGGAGGGCGACCGTGTCGCGGTGCTCACCGACATCCTGGGGATGGAGGACGCGCTCGGCGACATGGACTTCAAGGTGGCCGGGACGCGCGAGGGCGTCACCTCGATCCAGATGGACATCAAGATCGAGGGGCTCACGGTGGAGCTGATGCGCGACGCGCTGCAGCGGGCCAACCGGGCGCGGCTGCACATCCTGGACGAGATGGAGAAGGCGCTCGCCGGGCCGCGCGAGGAGCTGTCCCGGTACGCGCCGCGGATCATCACCATCAAGATCAACCCGGCCAAGATCGGCGAGATCATCGGCCCCAAGGGGAAGACGATCCGGGGGATCCAGGAAGCGACCGGCGCCACCATCAACGTGGAGGACGACGGCACCGTCACCATCGCCTCGGTCTCGGGCGAGGGCGGGGAGCGCGCGCGGAAGATGATCGCCGCGATCACCGAGGAGCCGGAGGTCGGCCGGATCTACGAGGGCGTGGTGAAGAGCACCACCACCTTCGGCGCCTTCGTGGAGATCCTCCCCGGCACGGAGGGGCTGGTGCACATCTCCGAGCTGCAGGACGGCCGGGTGGAGAAGACGGAGGACGTGGTCAAGAAGGGCGACGTGGTCCACGTCAAGCTCCTCTCCATCGACGAGAAGGGCCGCCTGCGCCTTTCCCGGAAGGTGGCGCTGGCCGAGATGGCGGAGGGGGTGCCCCAGGAGGCGTAGCCTTCTTCCCTTCCCGCGCACTCGCGCGACGCGGGCGGACGTGCCAGGGTGGCGCGTCCGCCCGTTCTGCTTCCCATGCGGCTGCGTGCCCGGGCCGTGGGAGTCGCGATGACACCCTCAGACTCGCGCAACGTGCACGGACGTGCCATATTGTCCCCGTCCGCCCGCGGCCGTGCCGGGGCGCTGCACCCACACACTAGACGCGTACCAGTCCTATGCTTATCGGCGTTCCTAAGGAGATCAAGACCAACGAGAACCGCATCGCCCTGGTCCCGGCGGGCGCGGAGGCGCTGGTCAGGGCCGGCCACACCGTCTTCGTGGAAAAGGGCGCCGGTGAGGGGAGCGGCTTCACGGACGACCAGTACACGGCCGTCGGGGCCCAGATCCTGGACGACGTGGAGGACGTCTGGGGGCGCGCCGAGATGATCATGAAGGTGAAGGAGCCCATCGCCGTGGAGTACCCGCGGATCCGCCAGAACCAGGTGCTCTTCACCTACTTCCACTTCGCGGCGGACGAGGCGCTGACGCACGCGCTGATCGACTCCAACGCGGTCGCCATCGCCTACGAGACGGTGCAGCTCCCCAACGGGGAGCTCCCGCTGCTGACGCCCATGAGCGAGGTGGCGGGGCGGATGTCGATCCAGGCGGGCGCCAAATACCTGGAGAAGTTCTACGGCGGGCGCGGCATGCTCCTGGGCGGCGTTCCGGGCGTTGCGCCGGCCAGCGTGCTCATCATCGGCGGCGGGGTGGTGGGGACCAACGCGGCGAAGATGGCGGCGGGCTTCGGCGCCCGGGTCACCATCGTCGACCTGTCGCTGGACCGCCTCCGCTACCTCTCCGACGTGATGCCGGCCAACGTGGAGCTGATCTACTCCAACCGCCACAACATCCTGGAGAAGCTGGAGCTGGCGGACCTGGTCGTCGGCGCGGTGCTCCTGCCGGGCGCCAAGGCGCCGAAGCTGGTGCTGCGCGAGGACCTGAAGCGGATGAAGAACGGGTCCGTGATCGTGGACGTGGCGGTGGACCAGGGCGGGTGCGTCGAGACCATCCGCCCCACCACGCACGAGGATCCCATCTACGAGATCGACGGCGTGATCCACTACGGGGTGGCGAACATGCCGGGCGGGGTGCCGCGCACCTCCACGCTGGCGCTCACCAACGCCACCTTCCCCTACGCGCTGCGGCTGGCGAACCTGGGGTGGGAGGAGGCGTGCCGGCGCGACCGCTCGCTCCTGCTGGGGGTGAACATCGTCGGCGGCAAGGTGGTGTACCCGGGCGTGGCCGAGGCCTTCGACCTGGAGTACACGCCGGTGGACCGGGTGCTCGCGGCGTAAGCCTCGGCTGGCCGTGCAGGATCAGGCAGGAGCCCCGCGGGAACGGTCCCGCGGGGCTCCTGTGCACGCAGAGCGGACCCCCTCCCCCGGCCCCTCCCCGCAAGGGGGAGGGGAGCACGACGACGGGCGCCGACCCGTCGCACATCGCACTCCCCGTCCATGATCGTCCGGTTCCAGCGCCTTCCGCACAACCCCGATCTCCCCCTTCCCGCCCGCCAGACCAGCGGTTCCGCCGGCTACGACGTGGCCTCGGCGGAAGCGGACTTCGTCCTCGCGCCGGGCGAGCGGCGGCTGGTCGCAACCGGCCTCGCCATGGAGCTGCCGGTGGACGTGGAGTGCCAGGTGCGGCCGCGCTCGGGGCTGGCGCTCCGCCACGGGATCACGCTCCCCAACTCCCCGGCGACCATCGACCCGGACTACCGCGGCGAGCTGAAGGTGATCCTCTGGAACGCCGGGAGCGAGCCGGTGCCGATCCCACGCGGAACGCGGATCGCGCAGCTCGTCTTCGCGCGCTTCGCCGCCCCGGAGATCGTGGAGACGGAGGACGTCGGGACTACGGACCGGGGTACGGGCGGGTTCGGCTCGACGGGCTGAGGCTGCCCCCCTCGCGCGGGCGGTCGGAGGCGGGATGGTGCCGAACGACCACTGCCGTTCTCCCCTCTCCCGCTTGCGGGGGAGGGGCCGGGGGAGGGGGCCCCCCGTGGTCCCCTCACCGGATCCCCAGCACCCCCATCTGCCGCGCGGGGGAGCCGCCCCGATGGGAGAAGAAGCTCCCCGGCCCGTGGCGCGTGCACTGGCCGGAGACGGTGATCCGCTCCGGCAGGACGCCACGCCCCACCGCGCGCTCGGCGATTGCGGCGCGCAGGTCGATCGGCGTCGGCGCGTCCGGGGGAGCGCAGCCGGGCCGTACGCCGGCGTGTACCTCCGGGCCCACCTCGTAGCACTCCCCGCAGATCGCCGGGCCGCAGTGCAGCCAGAGGTCCCCCGCGCGAGCGCCATGCTCCGAAGAGAGCAGCTCCAGCGCGCGCTCCACGATCCCCGCGGCCGTGCCCCGCCAGCCGGCGTGCACGAGCGCCACGGCGCGCCTCTCCGGGTCCACCACCGAGACCGGGACGCAGTCGGCGACGCTCACGGCGAGAAGCAGCCCGGGTAGCGCCGTCACGTGGCCGTCGAAGCCGTCCATCACCGCGATCCCGGGGGCGCCCCGCTCGCGGTGGACCCACACCTCCGCGGCGTGCACCTGGCGCGAGTGCACCACGGTCTCCACGCCTGCCGCGGACCGGAGCTTCCGCCAGCGCTCCAGGGCGGGGCCCACCGGCTGCGCGCCGGAGAGCCCCAGGTCGAACGGGACGTCGGCGGGGCCGGCGCCGGTGATCCCCTGCACGAGCCAGGGGAAGCGGTCCGCCCACTCCGGGTGCGTCCAGAGGGGGACGTCCCCGCCGGTCTCCGTCTCCGCGACTACGCGCGCCTGCGTGTTCGCTGCCACTACGGCTCGATGATGATCCCGCTGGCGTCGGGGCCGGCGCCGCGCTCCGCCTCGCCCTCCACGCCGCCCAGGCGCAGGCGCAGCTCCGCCATCTCGGCGCGGAGCGCCTCTACCTCCAGCCGCAGCTCGTCGAACTCCCTGCGGGGGACCACGTCCAGGCGCTCGCGCACGTCCTCGAACGTCCCCTGCGCGCGGCGCATGGCGTCCTGCACCGCCTGCTTCGCGCGGTCCGGCTTCATGTCGCCGCGCTCCACCGCCTCCTGGAACGTCTCCTCCACCGCCTCCTTGAAGGCGGAGAGGATCCCGATCCCGGCCCGGATCCCCTCGCCGATCCCCGGCATCCGCCGCTGCTCGTCAGCCATGTGGCGTCCCCCTGGTTGAGGTCACGGCCCCTAGTCGCCGTCGCGGGAGTCGGCGCGGGAGATCTCCGCGCCCAGGTCGCGCAGCCGCTCGTCGATCCGCTGGTACCCGCGCTCGATCTGCCCGACGTTGTAGATCTCGCTCTCGCCGTTGGCGCCGAGCGCGGCGATCAGGAGCCCCATCCCGGCCCGGATGTCCGGGCTCTCCACCACGCCGCCGCGCAGCTGCGACGGGCCGATCACGATCACGCGGTGCGGGTCGCAGAGGACCAGCCGGGCGCCCATGGCCACCAGCTTGTCCGTGAAGAACATCCGCGACTCGAACATCTTCTCGTGGATCAGGATCGTCCCCTCGCACTGCGTGGCGGTCACCAGCGCGATGGAGGTGAGGTCCGCGGGGAAGGCGGGCCACGGGCCGTCGTCGATCTTGGGGATGTACCCGCCCATGTCCATCTCCACCCGCATCTCCTGCGCGCCGGGGATGAAGAGGTCGTCGCCGCGCACCTCGGCCCGGACGCCCAGGCGGGCGAAGCCCAGCAGGATGGAGTTCAGGTGCTGCGGGTCGGCGTCGGGGATGAGGATCTCCCCGCGGGTGACCGCCGCCAGGCCGATGAACGACCCCACCTCGATGTGGTCGGCGCTCACGCGGAAGCGGCCCCCGCCCAGCGACTGCTGTCCCTCGATCACCAGCGTGTTCGTGCCGATCCCCTCCACCTTCGCCCCCATCCCCTGCACCATGTGGCAGAGGTCCTGGACGTGCGGCTCGGCGGCGGCGTTGCGCAGGCGGGTGGTCCCCTTCGCCAGCGCGGCCGCCATGATGGCGTTCTCGGTGGCGGTGACGCTCGGCTCGTCCAGGAACACGTCGGCCCCGGTGAGGCCGCCGGGCGCGCGCAGCTCGAACACCTTCTTCCCGACGTTCACCTCCGCGCCCAGGCTGCGGAGCGCAAGGAAGTGGGTGTCCATCCGCCGCCGGCCGATGATGTCGCCGCCCGGGGGCGGAAGCGTCATCTCCCCCACCCGGCCGAGCATGGGGCCGGCCAGGAGGATGGAGGCGCGGATGCGGGCCGCGGCGGACTCGTCGAGCTGCACCTGGCCGATGTCGCGGGCGCGGACCGTCACCTCGTTGTCCCCCGTCCAATCGACCTCGGCGCCGAGCGTCCGGAGCAGGTCCATCAGGGTAAGGACGTCCTTGATCTTGGGGACGTTCTCCAGCACCACCTCCTGGTCGGTCAGGAGGGTGGCGGCGAGCATGGGCAGGGCCGCGTTCTTGTTCCCGGCGGGCCGGACCGTTCCACGGAGCGGGCGACCGCCCTGGACGATGAACTTGGGCACTCTCGAGTCTCCAGGTCTGGGAATGCAAGCCCCCGCCGCCCCCGCCGTAAAGGCGGGGCAGAGCGTGGGTTCGGATCGGAGCCCGCCCCTGGGAGCAAGGATCGTGCACACCCCCGTCCGGCCGCTCCGGCAGACCGCCTGCCCATCCGGCGGGAGCGCACCGGAAAGGCCCGCGGTTCCTTGACACCCGCTCGGCGCGCTGGGTATGATACGACCGACCCGCAGGGCCGCTCCGGCTGCCCCTGCCCCGTTCTCCAGCGGCCCCGGAACGCGCGTGCAGCTCCTGATCGCCGTGATCAACGAGGAAGAGAAGCTGGACGAGATCCTCTCGGGCTTCGTGGAGCTGGGCGTCACCGGCGCCACGCTCGTGAACAGCGAGGGGATGGGCCGCTTCCTGGTGCACGACGTGCCGATCTTCGCCGGGCTCGCCGACCTGGCCTCGCGCTCCCGCCCCCGGAACTACACCATCCTCAGCGTGATCCGCGAGGAGGAGAAGGTGGACCGGGTGATCGACCTGCTGCAGGAGATCTGCGGGAACCTGGAGGACCCGGCCACGGGGATCGTCTTCACCGTCCCGGTCACGCGCGCGGTCGGGCTCTCCCCGGAGCTGGGCAGCCGGGAGTGAGCGCGGGGGAGTGGAGCGGGGCGCGCCTGCGCCTGCGCGTGGAGCAGTTCGCCCCCGTGCTCGGCGAGCCGGATGCGAACCTCCGCCAGGTGGCGGCGGCGCAGGCCGCCGCCGCGCGCGACGGGGTGGACCTGCTGGTGACGCCCGAGCTGGCGCTCACCGGGTACGACCTGCGCGACCGGACGCACTCGGTGGCCCTCCCCGTGGGCGGGAGCCCCTTCCCCGCCCTGGCCCGGGGGCCTGACGTGGTGCTCGGGATGGTGGAGATGGGCCCCGGCTTCGTCCCCTTCAACGCCGCGCTGCACCTGCGCGGGGGCGAGGTCCTGCACCGCCATCGCAAGGTCTACCTCCCCACCTACGGGATGTTCGACGAGGGGCGGTACTTCGGCGCGGGGGACCGGGTGCGCGCGTACGACGCGGGGGGCGGATGGCGGCTGGGGCTCCTCGTCTGCGAGGACCTCTGGCACCCGGCGCTCGCCTACCTCCTCGCCGCCGACGGAGCGAACCTGATCGTCGCCCAGTCCGCGGCGGCGGGGCGCGGCGCGTGGGAGGGCGGCGCGGAGGGCGGCCGCTTCGCCTCCTGGAAGACGTGGGAGCACCTGGCCGTCGCGGCGGCGGCCGCGTACGCGGTGTACGTCGTCGTCGCCAACCGGGTGGGCGTGGAGGGAGCGGCGGTCTTCGCCGGGGGATCCCTCATCGTGGGGCCGGACGGCTCCGTGCTCGCCCGCGGCGACGACCTGCACAAGGACCGCGTCACGGCGGACCTGTCGCTGGACGCGGTGGCGCGGGCGCGCCGACCGTACTCGCACGCCCGCGACGAGGACCCCCGCCTGGTGCTCCGCGAGCTGGCGCGCATCGTGGAGGAGGAGGCGCGGTGAGGGCGGCCCGGGTGGGGGAGGTGGTGGCCGCCGTCGCCCGGCAGGCGCTGGCGGACCGGGGAGTGGAGCGGATCGCGCTGGCGGACGACGGCTCGCCGGAGGCGGAGCTCGCCGCGCGCCTCCTGGCGCCGCTGGGCGCGGAGGCCACGGTCCGCGCGCGCGGGGACGGGCCGCGGCTGGAACCACTCTTGCACTCGCTGCGCGCAATCGGCGCCGGCGCGCGCGCGACACGGG
>DASYWD010000400.1 GCA_035936415.1 Longimicrobiaceae bacterium | reverse complement strand
CTACTACCGCAGCCCCGCCAACGTGGGCGACCCCGCCCTCGACCCGGAGCGGGCCTGGAGCGCCGAGGCGGGCGCGGACTGGATCCCGGCGCCCGCGGTCCGGCTGGCGCTGGGCGGCTGGGTGCGCAGGACGGAGGCGCTGATCGACTGGGCCCGCCCGGCCGGTGCGCCGCAGAGCGAGCCCTGGCGGACCCGCAACGTCCGCGACGCGGTCTTCCGAGGAGTGGAGGCGGAGGCCTCCACCGAGCTGGCCGGGACCCGCTGGACCGCCCGAGGCGCCGCCCTCTCGGTGCGGGCGGAGGACGCGGACGGGTACGTCTCCAAGTACGCACTGCGCCCCGTGGTGGAGAGCACGTCGCTGGCGGCGGAGCGGGCGCTCCCCGGCGGCCTGGGCCTGGCCGCCCGCGCGCGCCGCGTCCGCCGCACGGGCGAGGACGCCCACCTCCTGGCCGAAGCGCGCCTGCGCTGGACAGCGGGCCGGACGGAGGTGTTCCTGGACGCGCAGAACCTGCTCGGCGAGGCGTACCTGGACGTCGTCGGGCAGCCGGCGCCCGGACGCGCGGTGACGGTGGGGGTGCGCTGGGGGAGGTGAGTGCGGGCGGGAGTGCGAGGTGCGAAGTGGGAGGTGCGGAGCGGCGCCCCCGCCGGGAGATCCCGGCGGGGGCGCCGTCGCGTGAGGGATGCGCGCCCGGCGTACACGTTGGACAATCTACGGACACACAAGCCCCGCCGGGAACACGTCTTGCACGCCCACCTTACCCCCCGAGATCTGAGGCACCCCATCCGGAGGGACACGACATGGCGACGACGCTGGAATCCCCCACCGTCCGCGCGGAGCGGACGCGGGAAGCGGGAGGCGGGCAGGAGGAGGGCACGCACCAGAACGTGGGCGGGCCCGAGCGCCTGGCCTCGGTGGCTGGCGGCGGAATCCTGGCGCTGGCCGGGCTCAAGCGCGGCGGCATCGGCGGGATGCTGGCGGCGGCTGCGGGGGCGGCGCTGGTGCAGCGCGGCGTGACGGGCCACTGCTCCGTCTACGGCGGTCTGGGGCTGAGCAGCGCGCGGGACGACACCGGCCGGCGGATCGGCGCGCCCGAGCGGGTGTCCACCTTCGACAGCACGGTGACGGTGCGAACCTCGCTCACGGTGGCCCGGCCCGCTGCGGAGCTGTACCGCTTCTGGCGGGAGCCCGGCAACCTTCCCCGCTTCATGACGCGCATCGAGTCCGTCCGCGCGGAGTCGCCCACGCGCGCGCACTGGACGATGAGCGCGCCCATGGGCCGCACCTGGGAGTGGGCCGCCGAGGTCACGGAAGAGCGGGAGGGCGAGCGCATCGCCTGGCGGTCGGCGGAGGGGGCGCCGCTCCCGAACCGCGGCTCCGTCACCTTCCGCACCGACTCGCGCGGCGAGGAGACGGTGGTCACCTACGAGATCGAGTTCGATCCGCCGCTCGGAGCCGTGGGCGCGGCCATCGCCAACGTCTTCCACGAGGTCCCGGAGCAGATGGCCCGCCAGGACCTGCGCCGCTTCAAGGCGCTCGTGGAGAGCGGCGAGATCCCCACGACGGAGGGGCAGCCCTCCTGCCGGGGGAGGGACGATTGACCACCCGGACCGCGCCCGACCGGGTGGGGGTCGCGCAGGGGCTCTTCTACGCCGCCACGGGCGTCTGGTCCATCGTGGACGCCGACTCCTTCCAGGCGGTGACCGGGCCGAAGACCGACGTCTGGCTGGTGAAGACCGTCGGCGCGCTGGTCACGGCGGTGGGCGGGGCGCTGGCGTACGCGGGCGCCCGCGGCCGGACCACCCCGGAGCTGGCGCTGGTGGGAGCCGGGTGCGCGGCGGCGCTGGCCGCGGTGGACGGGGTGTACGTCGCCCGGCGGCGCATCCCCCCCGTGTACCTGCTGGACGCGGCGGCGGAGATGGCGCTGGTGGCTGCGTGGGGCGTGGCGCTCCGCGGCGGCCGCGGCCGGCCGAACGACGACACGGGCGGCCGGGGCGGACCCGGACGCCTTCGCGAAACGGAACCACCTCTCGCAGGAGCGGCGCAATGAGAGCACTCTGCTGGCAGGGTCCCAACAACGTGGGCGTGGAGAACGTCCCCGACCCGAAGATCCTGAACCCCCGGGACGCCATCGTGAAGATCACCACGACGTGCATCTGCGGGTCCGACCTCCACCTGTACGACGGCTACATCCCCTTCATGCAGCCCGGGGACATCCTGGGGCACGAGTTCATGGGCGAGGTGGTGGAGGTGGGGCCGGAGGTGAAGAAGCTGCGCGTGGGCGACCGGGTGGTGGTGCCCTTCACCATCTCGTGCGGGAGCTGCTTCTTCTGCAAGCGCGACCTGTGGTCGCTGTGCGACAACTCAAACACCAACGCCAACCTCGCGGAGAAGGTCTTCGGCCACAGCACGGCGGGGCTCTACGGCTACTCCCACCTCACGGGCGGGTACGCGGGCGGGCAGGCGGAGTACGCGCGCGTGCCCTACGCGGACTCGGGGCCGCTCAAGATCCCCGACGGGATGCCGGACGAGCAGGTGGTGTTCCTCACGGACATCTTCCCCACCGGCTACATGGCCGCGGAGTACTGCAACATCCAGCAGGGCGACACCATCGCGGTGTGGGGGTGCGGCCCCGTGGGACAGTTCGCCATCCGCAGCGCGCTGATGCTGGGCGCGGGGCGCGTGATCGCCATCGACCGCTTCCCCGAGCGCCTGCGCATGGCCGGCGAGGGGGGCGCGGAGGTGTTGAACTACGAGGAGGTCGGCGGGCTTCTGGACATCACCGATGCCCTGCGCGAGATGACCGGCGGGCGCGGACCGGACGCCTGCATCGACGCGGTGGGGATGGAGGCGCACGGAGTCGGGCTGGAGTGGTGGTACGACCGGGCCAAGCAGGCCACGCGGATGGAGACGGGGCGCCCCATCGCCCTGCGGCAGGCGATCCAGTCGGTCCGCAAGGGCGGGACGGTCTCCATCCCCGGCGTGTACGGCGGTGTGGTGGACAAGATCCCCCTGGGCGCCCTCATGAACAAGGGGCTCACCATCCGCACCGGGCAGACCCACATGCAGGCGTACATGGGTCCGCTCCTGGAGCGGATCCAGCGCGGGGAGATCGACCCCAGCTTCGTCATCACGCACCGGCTCCCGCTGGACCAGGCGCCGCACGGCTACGAGATCTTCAAGAAGAAGCAGGACGAGTGCATCAAGGTCGTCCTGACGCCGTAGCCGGGATGCCGGCCGGGAGCGCGAGGGGGTCGGACCGGAGGGGTCCGGCCCCCTTCCCCGTGCACCGAGGGGGGCCGTGACCGCGATCGCCTGGTTCCTGGTCACCGGCGCGCTGCTGGTGCTGCTCGCAGTGTCCGGCTCGGTGTTCCAGCGGCTCCCGCTCTCCGTCGCCATGGTGTACCTGATGGCGGGGGTGCTGATCGGCCCCGCCGTGCTGGACCTGTTCTACGTGGACCCGGTGGGCCAGGCCGCGCTGCTGGAGCGCATCACCGAGGTGGCGGTGATCATCTCCCTCTTCTCCGCCGGCCTCAAGCTCCGCACCCCCCTGGCCGACCGGCGCTGGCAGGTGCCGGTGCGGCTGGCGTTCGTCTCCATGACGGTGACGGTGGGGCTGATCGCCGCGGCCGGGGTGTGGGGGATGGGGCTCCCGCTGGGCGCGGCGGTCCTCCTGGGCGCGGTGCTCGCCCCCACCGACCCGGTGCTCGCCTCCGACGTACAGGTGGAGCACCCCACTGACCGCGACCGGCTTCGCTTCAGCCTCACCGGCGAGGCCGGGCTCAACGACGGCACCGCCTTCCCGTTCGTGATGCTGGGGCTGGGCCTGCTCGGGCTGCACGAGATGGGGGAGTGGGGGTGGCGCTGGCTGGCCGTGGACGTGCTCTGGGCCATCGTGGGCGGCCTGGCCGTGGGGACGGCGATGGGGATGGCGGTGGGCCGCTTCATCCTTTACCTGCGCAGCGAGCACAAGGAGGCGGTGGGGCTGGACGACTTCCTGGGGCTGGGGCTCATCGCGCTCTCCTATGGGACGGCGCTCCTGGTGCACACTTACGGCTTCCTGGCGGTGTTCGCGGCGGGCCTGGCGCTGCGCCGCATCGAGCGGAAGCACACCGGGGAGCACCGCCCCCCGCCCGACGTGGAGCTCGCCGCCGAGGCCGAGGACGTGGTGGAGGTCGCCACCGACCCGGAGAAGGCGCCCGCGTACATGGCGCAGGCGGTGCTGGCCTTCAGCGAGCAGCTCGAGCGCATCGGGACGGTGGGAGTGGTGGTGCTCCTGGGGGGGATGCTCTCGCAGAGCTACCTGTCCGTGCACGTGTTCTGGTTCGTCCCGCTCCTCTTCCTGGTGATCCGCCCCGTGGCGGTGGTGGTGGGGCTGGCGGGATCGGACACCTCGCCCGCGCGGCGGCGGCTGATCTCCTGGTTCGGGATCCGCGGGATCGGCTCCGTCTACTATCTCACCTTCGCCATCGAGCACGGCGTCCCGGGCGACGTGGCGGAGCGGCTGACGGCGGTCATGCTGGCGACCGTGGTCGCATCCATCTTCCTGCACGGGGTCACCGTGACACCGCTGATGCGGCGCTACACCCGGGAGTCGCGCGACGAGGACTGACACGGCCCCCTCCCCAAACCCCTCCCCCGCATGCGGGAGAGGGGCTTTTCTCGCGCGCTGGGAGGACGCGGAGGGCGAGGGGACTACGGACTCCGCCACTGCGCCGTCTGCTGCCGAAGGGCTCAGTAGCAGGCGCAGGCCTGACCGCGGCAGTATCCCAGGCCGCCGCACAGGTACGCGCAGTAGTCGTCGTTGCAGGCCCTGACCTCCGCGACCGGGGGGGTAGCGAGCGCCTGCGTCGCGCCGAAGGCGAGCGACCCCGCGATGGCGGCGGCGAACACGAACGCGGCCGCGAATCGGTGGATACGGGACATGGCAGTTTCTCCTGCAGAGGGTGGGCGGCCGGGGGCAGGGGCGCACGCAGCGTCCGCTTGCAGATTACTTCCGGCCAGGATGCAATATGATCCCCCGGGACACGCATCGCAATCCTGTTCGGACCCGACTACGGGAACCGTCGCCCTCCGACGGGGTTCTCCGCAGGGAGCAAGTGCCCCCCGCCCGGTGGGGAGGCACCGACCCCACCTCCGACACGGACGAAGTTATGGCAGAGTACACGCTGGTCGCGGACCGGACCGGGGAGCTGCGGCTGTCCGCGGAGGAGAAGGAAGCGCGCTACTCCGAGGTGGGCGCGCAGATCGAGGCCGTGCTCCAGGGAGAGCCGGACCTGCTGGCTGGGATGGCGACGGTCGCCTGCCTCCTCCACAACGCCTTCCCGTACTACTTCTGGACCGGCTTCTACCGCCGAATCTCGGCGGACGAGCTCCTGGTGGGGCCGTACCAGGGCACGATGGGGTGCCTGCGCATCCGCTTCGGGCGGGGGGTGTGCGGGACCTCGGCCGCGGAACGGCGGACGGTGGTCGTGCCGGACGTGCACGCCTTCCCCGGCCACATCGCCTGCGACGCCGCCTCGGCATCCGAGATCGTGGTGCCGGTGCTCGACGCCGCGGGCGAGCTGATCGCCGTGCTCGACGTGGACAGCACCATCCCGGCCGCCTTCGACGAGACGGACCAGCGGCACCTGGAGCGGATCGTCGCCCTGCTGGCGGACCGCGAGTCCCGTCCCGTTGTGGCGGCGTAGCCCGCGACCAGCCGGAGGAAGGCGCCACGGGGGGATAGCCGCCGGTCCGCGGGAGCGGTAGCTTGGAGGGGGCTCCGCCGCGGGCCCTCCGGCCTCCACGCGGACCCACGCCGCACATGCCCGACGCCCCGAACGACGGACCGCCCCTCCCCGAAGACACCCCGCGCCCCGGCGCCCCCGTCCCGGACCCGGCCCCTCCCGGCGGACCGCTGCGGGCGCTGCTGCGCATCCCGCTCTTCTACAAGATCCTGATCGCCAACGCGCTGATCGTGGTGCTGGGCACCGTGGCCGGCACCTGGGTGACCGCCTCGTACGTGCGCGCCGCGCCGCACCGGTCCACCCTCGACCTGGTGGGGCTCCTCGTGCTCGGCGGCCTGGTGCTCAGCGTGCTGGTGAACGCGCTGATCCTGCGCCTCGCCCTCTCGCCCCTGAAGCTCCTGGAGCGCGCCGCGGCGCAGGTGCTCGCCGGCAACCTGGACGCGCGCGCCCCCCGCTCCCCCGTGGCCGACCGGGAGCTGGACCGCCTGACGCGCACCTTCAATGGAATGCTGGACACCGTGGCGGTCTACCGGCAGCGCCTGCGCGACGTGGCGGTGCGCGCCCTCACCGCCGCCGAGGAGGAGCGGAAGCGGATCGCGCGGGAGCTGCACGACGAGACCGCGCAGATGCTGGCCGCCCTGCTCATCCGCGTGCGTATCGTCCGCAACTCGCAGGACCCGGAGGCGCTGGACGCGCTGCTGGAGGAGATGCGCGGAGAGATCGGCGAGTCGCTGGAGGGGATCCGCCGCTTCGCGCGCGGGCTGCGCCCCCCCGCGCTGGACGAGCTGGGGCTGGGCCCCGCCATCGAGTCGCACGCGCGCCACCTGGCGGAGAGCGTGGGGATCGCCATCCGCGTGGAGGCCGACCCGCTGGACGAGGTGCTCACCCCCGAGGCCGAGCTGGCGCTCTATCGCATCGTGCAGGAGGCTCTCTCGAACGTGGTCCGCCACGCCGGCGCCACCCACGCCACGGTCCGCGTGGCGCGCGCCCCCAGCGCCGTGCTCGTGGACGTGGAGGACGACGGCGGCGGCTTCGACGTGGCCGGCGTCATGGCGGGCGAGCGGAAGGGGCTGGGCCTCTTCGGCATGCAGGAGCGTGCCGCCTACCTGGGCGGCCGGGTGGAGATCCGCAGCAGCCCCGGCCAGGGGACCCGCGTGCGGGCGGAGGTGCCGGTGGCGGAGCAGGGAGCCGGCAACGGCTGACGGCGGAAGGCTTCGTCCGGATGGGGGCGAATTCCGCTGGCAGCAGGCCCGGACGCCCCGTTATATTCGATTCAGCGTCGGAACCGATCCAGGAGACCCGGAGATGGAGACCATGTCGGAACGGAAGCGCGAATCGCTGGTGATCATCGGCTCCGGCCCCGCGGCGTGGACCGCGGCCGTGTACGCCGCCCGCGCCAACCTCGACCCCGTCGTGTACGAGGGCGAGCCGTCGCGCGAGATGATCCCCGGCGGGCAGCTCATGTGGACCACCGACATCGAGAACTTCCCGGGCTTCCCGGAGGGCATCGGAGGCCAGGAGCTGATGGACCGGATGAAGGAGCAGGCGGTGCGGTTCGGCACCCGCGCCCTCATGGAGAACATCGTCGAGGTCGACTTCTCCGGCTCGCCGCATCGGCTGAAGCCGAACTACGGCGACTGGATCGACGCCGATGCAGTCATCGTCGCCACCGGGGCGCGCGCCAACTGGATCGGCCTCCCCAACGAGGAGCGGCTGGCGCAGAGCGGCGGAGGCGTCTCCGCCTGCGCGGTGTGCGACGGGGCGCTACCCTTCTTCCGTGACAAGGTCCTGGCCGTGGTCGGCGGCGGCGACTCGGCCATGGAGGAGGCCACCTACCTCACCAAGTTCGCCCGCGAGGTGGTGATCATCCACCGGCGCGACGAGCTCCGCGCCTCCAAGGTCATGGCGGAGCGGGCGCTCTCGCACGAGAAGATCCGGGTGGAGTGGAACACGCAGGTGGTGGACGTGCTCGGGGACGACTTCATCACCGGCCTGCGGCTGGAGGACACCGTCACCGGCGAGGAGCGGGAGATGGAGGTGGGCGGGCTCTTCGTCGCCATCGGACACACGCCCAACACGGCGTTCCTCCAGGGGCAGCTGGAGCTGACCCCCAACGGCTACGTCAAGCTCCCGACGCCGTGGCGCACCTGCACCAGCGTCCCCGGCGTGTTCGCCGCCGGCGACGTGATGGACGACTACTACCGCCAGGCGGTCAGCGCGGCTGGCACCGGGTGCATGGCGGCGCTGGACGCGGAGCGCTGGATGGCCCACCACGGGGTGGGCGCCGCGGAGCCCCCGGTGCTGGAGACGGCGCAGAGCTCCGTAGGCACCGCGGACGCGGAGGTCGAGGCGCGGTAGACGGACGACTTGGACTGGAGGGATCTTGCGGGGGCGTGGCCGACGGGGGCCGCGCCCCCGCTCCCGTTCTTCGCCTGCGGGCCGGCTACGGCCTCGCGCCTTGACAGGCGGCACGCACGCTGCATACGTATACACTCGCTATATTTTACGCATACAGTTCCGGAGGACGGATGAGTTCACCTGCGAAGCACCGCGCCCCCGCGTCCGATGAGCCGCATGGGGAGGCGGCACTGTCTGGCGGCTCTCTCGTGGAAGGTGAGAAGCCTACGCGCAAGAATCACTATCTTTACCAGTCGAAAATCGACCTGGCGAAGGAGATCCTCGGCGTGAAGACGGAGACCGAGGCTCTCGATCGCGCACTCGATCTGCTCATCTACGGCGAAGCACTCGCGACGGGCACCGAGGCGATGGAGGGCGAAGAGTACCACGATGTGCTCGGGATCGCAGACGAAGTCCCCGGTGCTCACCGGGGGTCGTGAGTGGAGAAGCTCGTTCTGGACACGAACGTATTCATCCATGCCATCCGGAGCCCCGAGGCCCGAGCGGAGCTGGCGGACTGGCAGCGCAGGATGGCGCCCCACATCTACCAGCACTCCGTGGTCGTCGCCGAGCTGCTGGTCGGGGCCAGAGACGATGCGACCTGGCGGAGGTGGCACGAGCGCTGGGTCGCGCCCGCAGAGCGAGTGAACCGGATCCTGGTTCCGCGCTACAGTGCCTGGTCACGCGCCAGCCGGATCGTCACGCGCCTTGTGGAGGCCGGCAAGATCAGCATGGGCGGCGTGAAGCCGAGCTTTCTCAACGATTGCCTGCTGGCCGCAACGTCCCGGGAGCATGGTCACGGCATCGTGACCTACAACCGCAGGGATTTCGAGCTGATCTCCCTCGTGGAGCCGGCCGTACGAGCCATCCCGCCCTTTCCATGACAGGCGCACGCGCGACGAGCGCCGGGAGGCGTGGCGCTTTCCAGGCGAGCGGCGTCGGTTACCGCTCCGGGAACGGTCTCGGCGCGCGCTCGCCGCGGCGCTCGCGCTCCGGGGAGTAGTGGCGCTCCTCCCGCGGCTCGTCCCGCCCGCCGCCCAGCCAGTCGCCCAGGCCGCGCGCCATGCGCTGCAGCCAGCCGTCGATGCCGTAGTCCGGGTGGAGGGGGCAGCTCTCCCCCGGCTCGGTCCCCACCAGGAAGTACTCCGTCGTCACCTGCTCGCCCGGGCACGCCTCCGTCGCCAGCTTCCCCGAGGCGCGGTCCACCTGTACAGGGACCACGTCCATGGGCGGCGCCCACCGCCGGGGGACGGGGGCGCGCTGGTAATGGTCCGCCAGGACGCGGCCCCACACCGGGGCCGCCAGCCCGCCCCCCGACGCGTTCGCCAGGATCCGCCGAGGCCGGTCGAACCCGAGCCACACCCCCGCCACCACGTCCGGCGTCACACCCACGAACCAGACGTCCGCGGCGTCGTTGGTGGTCCCCGTCTTCCCCGCGGCGGGAACGCTGTGGGGGAGCCCGGCCGAGCGCACGCCGGAGCCGGTCCCGCGGTTCACCACGTCCTCCATCAACGAGGTGGTGAGGTACGCGACGCCGGAGGGGAGCACCGGCTGGCGGCGCACCGGCGCCCGCCAGAGCACCCGCCCCTGGGCGTCGTCCACCCGAACGATCATCCGCGGGTGCACCAGCGTCCCCCCCGTGGCGAACGGCGAGTACGCCGCCACCAGTTCCAGCGGGATCACGTCCGCCGCCCCGAGGAAGGTGGAGGGGTACTCCCGGATTGGAGTGGTGAGCCCCAGGTCGCGCGCGGTCTGCGCCACGTACGAGACCCCCACCCGCTCGCCCAGCTCCACCGCGGCGCGGTTGGAGGAGAGCCGCAGCCCGTCGCGCATGTCCAGCGTCAGCGTGTCCGAGACCGCGTCGCGCGGCCGGTAGCCTCCATCGATGCCGTCCGGCTCGGCGCCGGGGCCCACCAGCGGGGTGGAGACGGGGATCCCGCGGGCGATGGCGGCGGCGTACAGGAAGGGCTTGAAGGCCGATCCCGCCTGCCGCTTGGCCTGCGTCACCCGGTCGAACTGGCTCTGCGCGAAGTCGCGCCCGCCCACCAGCGACAGGATGTCGCCGGTGCGCGCGTCCATCGCCACGAACAACCCCTGCAGGCAGTTGGCGTCCGCGCCCTTGGCCCCGGACGGGCAGGCCGGGCCGCGGAAGCGCCCGAACTTCCCCTGCTCCACGGCGCGGATCTGCGCCTTCAGCTCCCGCTCGGCCGTGGCCTGCATCCGCGGGTCGAGGGTGGTGTACACCCGCAGCCCCATCCGCTCCGCGTCCGGCCCGAACTGCTCGCGCAGCGCCTGCCGGATCTCCGCCACGAAGTACGGGGCCAGCCCGCGCGCCTCCATCGGCGGCACCAGCTCCAGCGGTGCGCCCTGCGCCCGCTCGGCCATCCCGGGGGTGAGGTACCCCTGGTCGCGCATCAGGGCGAGCACCAGGTTGCGCCGCCGCTTCGCGCGCTCGGGGTTGCGCCGCGGGTTGTAGCGCGTGGGGGCCTTGGGGAGCGCGGCCAGCACGGCCGCCTCGGCGGGGCTCAGGTCCGTGCCGGACTTCCCGAAGTACCCCTGCGCCGCGGCCTCCACCCCGTACAGCCCGTCGCCCAGGTAGATCTGGTTGAGGTACAGTTCCAGGATCTCGTCCTTGCTGAACTCGCGCTCGATGTCGCGCGCGAGCACCACCTCCCACAGCTTCCGCCGCAGCGTCTTCTCCCGGGACAGGTGGTCCGGGAAGACGTTGCGGGCCAGCTGCATGGTGATGGTGCTGAACCCCTCGTCGTAGTTGAAGGCGCGGAGGTTCCGCGCCATCGCCCCGAACACGCGCCGCACGTCGATCCCCCCGTGCTGGTAGAAGCGCTTGTCCTCCACCGCCAGGAAGGCGCCGGACACGTGCTGGGGGATGCGCTGCAGCGGCACCAGGATGCGGCGCTCCGGCGCCAGGTGCGCCAGGATCTCGCCCTTGCGGTCGAAGACGCGGCTCGCCATGGGCGGCGAGTAGCTGCGCAGCGCCTCCACCGACGGGCACGCCGGCCCGGAACAGCGCGGCCACAGCCACGCCAGCCCCGCCCCTGCGCCGACGACGCCCAGGAGCAGTACGGCGAGGAGTACCTGGAAGATCCGCCTGCCGAGGGAGGATCCGGCCTTCTTCTTCCGGGATCCGCGCTTGCGGGTGCTGCGCTTGCGAGACATCCGACGGGACGCTGGGAGGGCGGGTCCCCCGCGGGGGACCGTGCGGCAAAGGGGGTGGTACCGGTGAGGCGCGGGGGTGTTCCGGGAACAGCGAGCGCGAAGGTGCGGGGGTGCGAAAGCGCGGGAGCGATCCCGTCAGCTCCTGAGCATCCTCCCGCCGTCCACGATCAGGACCTCGCCGGTGACGAAGTCGGCGCGGAGGAGGTAGAGAAGGGCTTCGACCACGTCGCCCGGCGTGCCGTTGCGGCGCAGGGGGGCGCGCTCGGCGAGCCTGCGGACCTGGTCGTCCGGGAAGTCGTCGGGCGGGAGCACGGTGCCGGGGGCGATGGCGTTCACCCGGATCTCGGGGGCGAGGGCGCGGGCGGCGACCTTCGTGAGCTGCACGAGCCCGGCCTTGGAGATGGAGTGGGCGGCGTACCCCTGCCAGCTCTGGAGCCCCGCCAGGTCGGCCAGGTTCACGACGGCGCCCCCGCCGCGCTCCCGCATCCCGGGCGCGAGGAGCTGCGTCAGGAAGAAGGGGGCCCTGAGGTTGACGGCGAGGGTGTGCTCCCAGGTAGCCTCGTCCGTGTCCTCGAAGCCCTCTTCCGGGAAGACCGAGGCGTTGTTCACCAGCACGTCGATGCCCCCGAAGGGGCGCTCCGCCTCCTCCGCCAGCCGCCGCACCTCGTCCATCCGCGACAGGTCGGCGCCGACCATCGCCGCCTCTCCCCCGCCCCGCCGGATCTCGTCCACCAGCTCCCGCGCCGGCCCATCGGACGAGCCGTAGCCGACCACCACGCGCATTCCCTCCCGCACGAGCGCGAGCGAGAGGGCGCGGCCCACGCGGACCGCGCCACCGGTTACGAGGGCGACACGTTCGTGCAGTTTCATTCGTCAGGAACGAGCATCTCAGCTGTTGGCGAGTGCGCAGCTGGGAAATCGCGGTCGCACTTTCAGGTGAGGAAGCTATCGGGCCACTGCCAAAGCGCAATGCATCGGTCGTGAACGCCTCTCGTCGCGTCCGTCGCCTGTGCTATGGGATCGAAAGACCACGAAGCGGAGCGCCCACAGCATGATAGAAGACACGTATTGACATCACCCCAGGCCGGGAGTACCTTCGCGGAGAAGCGTTTGGTTGGAAAGCCACAGGTACACCTCCGCATCCACCTGCGGCTCGACTCCCTCGCATAGCCCCCCACCTGAACGGACCCGCCTACTGCCTCTCGGGCTCAGTCCCCCATGTACGACGTTCACCCCCAGCGACTAAACTGTTCGCTCTCCACACGTGACATCTGAACAGCCTCCCCCTGAATGAACCCCCCCAGCTACTGGCGCGGCATTCTTCTGAGTGCGGCGCTACCGCTCTGGGTCGCTGGCTGCAGCGACTCGTCACTTTCCGGTCCGGAGCATCGGCCAGAAGAGGTGAGCACCCCTCACAGGTCTGCTTCGAATCTGAACCCGTACAACATACCTGTGCCGGGTACGAACGAGACGAATGACGGCGCTCTCGTATGGACGAACAGCGGGGTGACTACCCCCGCACGAACCTGGCAGGACGCAGGGCAGGGAAAGAGCGCTTATTTCGACGTGGAGGTCAGCGGATCGGTTGATGTGAGGACGGGCTCCAAGTGGCTGAGCAAGCCTTGTACCCCCTATGAAACTCCAGATGGAGGAAAGAGTGCAGGGCCGCTCGGACTCACGGACGCACCGGGCTGGCTGGCGGTATCTCTGGCCGCAGGCTCATCCGGTGGGACACCGATCACGCTTAAGGCCGACGCGGGAGACGCAATGACGGCGCGTGCCCGCATTATGCTGATGGCGTCGCAGAGTATCTGGGTGAAGCGGTCTGGTCTCCCAGGTAGCGGAAACTGCATTGAGAATGGAGTCGTCGTGCCATACTTTATGTATGAGTTCAGCGGCTCGCAGCGGCTGAAAGTCACGCCTGTCCCCAACCCGCTTTCCGTCTCTGCTGGAAACCCTCGGCCAGCTCCGCTGCAACCTGTTACATTTACTGCGAGTGGCGGCACCAACATCAAGTGGCAGTTCGTGCCGGGGGATACGCTCGCCACTCCGAGCGACCAGGCCAACTGGCAGTACCCGATCAGTCAGTGCACGGGGATGGCGACGTGCAACTATACGCCGGGTTCGAGCGGTCGCATGTACATCCTCGCGACTGCCGATGGCATGGAAGTTACTCAGGTCAGCGGGATCGTCTGGGTGCGCAGCTGCGTCATGTTCAAGAATCCTCCGAACGATCCTTCGCTGTCGGATCCGGTATTTCTCAACACAATGGAGGATCTCGCAAAGCGCACTGGCTGGGACCAGCCGATCAGTCAGCGAAGGGAACGAGGTGGGTGGCTGTTGCGCCGAGGTGGTGTCACGGAGTTCCGGGAATTTGATTATGGACCTGGAATGCCGACCACGTGCAACAGTAACTCGTATGATCGACGACGGCACTACCGCGATCAGGGATATCAGATCATCGGAATGATGCACACGCATCCAACAAAAGGCGGCGCGGAAATTCCGGCAGGAACGTGCCCGGGTCAAACAACGCCGCACACGGCGAAGGATGGGCCGAGTCCCCATTCGAAGACGAAAGCCGGGGACCTCACGCCGTGGAGGAGACCGGCAGACAAGTTCGACTTCCCTGGTTACGCTCTCGATCCGGACCATCTGCACAGCTGGGAGAACGTCCTGGATGCGAACGGTAACCTGAAGCTACAGCAAAACAAGTATGATCTGAACAAAGGAGCGAACGCATGTCTCAAGTAATTCTGCGGCTGAGCCTCCTGGCTCTCGCAGTGGCATCCGTAGGTGCAATCGGCGGGGCTGAAGGACTGCAGTCTCAAGTCTCCCCAATCGCGGTATCGTGCGGGGACACAGCGGACATGGAAGTGGAGTTGGAGATGATTCAACTCCGTTTCACGGGCGACGCTCCATACACGGAGTATAGGGTCAGGAATAACCTGCCCACCCTGGACCTATCGATCACTGCGACGCCTGTTGCGGATTCGGCCACCTGTAACATCCTTCGGCAGAAGGTCGATTCGCTCCTGGGCTCCAACGCTTTCTGGACGCTACGTCCGAGGAAATACGCGTACATGAAGATGGGTCCTTACCTCGCCGTGCTGGTAGCCGAAGACCTGGATGCGCAGGGACTAATCGGGCACAGCCGGTGGGTCCTGGAGATCTTCAAAGAGGAAGATTACGCGCATATCCCGACCGTATTCCAGATCGGAGGATAACTGCGCCACATAAATACCGCTACGAGCACGAAGGATCGGACCGAGGCGTGTTCGTAGGAGGTATGTAGGGGTTCGATTGACTAGGATGTCGACAGCCGGCGAGCGCTCCAGCACAGGAGCACTCGCCGGCTGTCTTCCCCTCGGCTCAGACCAGAACGGTGACCGGCCCGGCTTCGTGATGCGCTGCGGGCGAGCCGCCGTAAGCGGGCTGTCCGCCGCCGTGTCCGGCGATTGTTTACTCCCCCTCCTCCTGCTTGAAGACCTTGAGGTTGGTGGAGTGGCCGGGGTTCACGCGCGCCTTGGGGTTGACGTAGTGCACCGCGTTGTTCACCGCGATGGCGGCTTCGCCGTAGCCGGTGGCGATCAGCTCCAGCTTCCCCGGGTAGTGGGTCACGTCCCCGGCGGCGTACACGCCCTCGATGTTGGTCTCCATGAGCTGGGAGACCTTGATGCTGTTCTTCTCCAGCTCCAGCCCCCACGTCCCCACCGGGCCCAGGTCCGGCTTGAAGCCGAGGAGCGCGACCACCGCCTCCACGTCCAGAGACACGTCCTCGTTGGTGGTGTTGTCGTAGATCACCGCCCGGCGGACGCAGCCGTCCTCTCCCTCCAGGATGCGGACCTCGTACGGGGTCAGGATGTTGAGCTTTCCCGCCTCCGCCAGTGCACGCATCTCGCGCACGCTGGCGCTGTGGGCCCGGAACTCGTCGCGCCGGTGGATCAGCGTGATCTCTGTGGCGATCCCCTGCAGGCCCAGCGCCCAGTCCACAGCGGAGTCGCCGCCGCCCACCAGGAGCACGCGCCGGCCGCGGAACTCCTCGGGCTGGTGCACGTGCGTGTGGACGCCCGAGCGCGCCTCGTACAGCTCCTCCCACCCAGGACACTCCAGCACGCGCGGGTTGAGGGCGCCCTTCCCGGCGGTGATGACTACGGTGCGGCTCAGCAGCTCGCCCCGAGGCGTGCCCAGGCGGATCAGCCCGTCCTCGCGCGCGAGCGTCTGCACCTCCGTCTCCAGCAGCACCTCAGGGCCGAACTGCGTCCCCTGCTCGATCATGTTCTTCGCCAGGTCCTTGGCGAGGATCCGCGGGAGGCCGCCCACGTCGAAGATGTACTTCTCCGGATAGAGCGCCATGAGCTGCCCGCCGAGCTGCGGCAGGGCGTCCACGATGCGGCAGGAGACGCCGCGCAGCCCGGCGTAGAAGGCGGCGAAGAGCCCCGTGGGGCCCCCGCCGATGATGGTCACGTCGCTGATCTGGGCGTCGCTCACGCGCGTTCTCTCCGGTTCTTCGGGCGGTGCGCCGGCCGGGGAAGGCTCCCCGGCCCGGTCCGCGTTCCATATAGGCCGCGCGGAGTGGGGCCGCAAGGCCGCCGTCCTCTTGCACTGTGCAACGGATCGTGCAGGATCGGGAGGGAAAATCGTGTGCCCCGCGGGGTGGGAGAAATGGTAAATCATCGATCTGCAAATACTTACCCGCGTGCCGCATTTTGGGTATACCCGTTGCCTTACCCCGGGCCAGCAGCACGGAGCCGTGCTGGCAGTAGCATCCCCCACCCCCCCTCTCGGGAGAACCACCATGCGGAACCTGCGTAGCACCAAGGGCTTCACCCTCATCGAGCTCATGATCGTGGTCGTGATCATCGGCATCCTCGCCGCGATCGCGATTCCGAAGTTCAGCAACGTCTCGAGGAGCGCGAAGCAGTCCGAGGCGGAGTCGGTCCTGAAGCAGATCCACTCGCTCCAGGAGTCGTACTTCCAGAAGAACGACACCTACACCCTCGTCCTCGGCAACAACCCGGCCGCCCCCAACTTCCTGACCGGTTGGCAGGACCCGCAGGCGAAGTACTTCACCTTCGCGGTCACCGCGGCCAACACGACGAGCTACTGCGCCACCGCGACGCCGAACGCCGCCGGGATCGCCGCCGGCGTGGTGGCGATGAGCATCCGGGTCGCCAACGTTGCGGCTCCCGCCGCGACCGACGGCCGTCCGACCGACGGTGCATGTGGCGCCGCTGCCTAACCTGAACGCCGCCGGGAGCTGGAGTCACTCCAGCTCCCGGTATTTCGTTCCCGAGACGCCACCCATTCCGGAGTCATCATGCTGCCCCGTAGCCGACCGCGGCATGGCTTCACCCTCATCGAGCTCATGATCGTGGTCGTGATCGCCGGCATCCTTGCCGCCATCGCGATCCCGAAGTTCCTCGGAATCTCGCACGCGGCGAAGGAGTCGGAGGCCGAGCCGATCCTGAAGCAGGTCTACACACTCCAGCTCCGCCACAAGCAGAAGAGTGACGACTTCGCCTCCCGGTTCATGGACCTGGAGGGCTCGGCGGAGCCGGTCGGAACCGCCCGGCACTACGACTTCCGCATCACCGGGGACGCGAGCACCTTCACGGTCTGCGCAACCCCCCGCAGCATCCCGGAGCTGCGTTCCTTCCGGATCGACGATACCCGGACGATCAGCGTGATCGCCCCGGGGGACTGCACCGGCAGCGCAGTGTAGCAACGGATCGTGGACGGGTGGAGACGACAGGGGGCGCCATTGGCGTCCCCCGTTTCATTTTCACCCCCCGTAGTAGTCCACGTAGAAGCTCTCCTCCTCGTGCAGCCGCAGCCGCACCAGCCTCCCCTCCCCGAGCCGCGGCGCGATCCTCTCCCAGAGCAGTACCAGGATGTTCTCGGTGGTGGCGATCATCCCCCCCTCCCGGAACTCCGGCACCACGTGGTTCAGGTGCTGATGGTCCAGCGGCTCCAGAACCTCCTCACGCAACACCCCGTCCAGCACCCCCAGGTCGACGCTGAAGCCCGTCTCCGGGTTCACCTCCCCCGCCACCGTCACCTCCAGCAGGTAGTTGTGCCCGTGGCCGTGCGGGTTGGCGCAGGGGCCGAAGACCTCGCGGTTGCGCTCCGCGCTCCACTCCGGGCGGTGGTACCGGTGCGCGGCGGAGAAGCGCACTTTGCGGGTGAGGTGTGCAGTCGGCATATGCGGGAGGGGGCGGAGGACCTGTGCGTGCGGCGACCGGGCGAAGTTACCCGGCGTCCACGTGCGGCGACAGGGGAAGTGGCGTGGCACGCCCCGGCGTATCGATACTTTCGGCACGCGTTTTGCCAAACCGCTACAGAGCCGCAGCAAAGCGTTTCTTGCCCTCATCCCCGCTCCGAGCCCTGTCCGTGCCCCATGCCCCCACTCTCCCGGCCGAACCCGTCCGCGCGCCAGACCGCATCCGCGCCTTCCACGCACGTCTCCGGCAGCAGGGCGTGAGCGTACCGGCCATGGACCCGGACCGAGATTCCACGCCCATGATCCTGATCGCCGAGGACCACGAGGACAGCCGGGACGCGCTTCGGGCGCTGCTGGACGCGTTCGGCTACCGCGTCGAGGTGGCGGCCAACGGGCGGGAGGCGGTGGAAACCGCGCTTGCGTCCTCGCCCGACCTGATCCTGATGGACATCATGATGCCGGAGCTGGACGGCTTCGAGGCGACGCGCAGGCTCCGCGCGAACCCGGAGTTCCGGCAGATCCCCATCGTGGCGCTCACCGCCATGGAGGGCGCCCGGGAGCGGGTGATGGAGGCCGGGTGCGACGACTACGTCGCCAAGCCCATCAACGTTCGCACCTTCCTGGCGCGCGTCGAGGGGTGGATTGGATCGAGGCGGGCCGCGGAATCCTGAGCGGAGCCCCAACCACACGTGTACGTAACGAAGCGCGGGCGGCCTCGAGGC
>DASYWD010000399.1 GCA_035936415.1 Longimicrobiaceae bacterium | reverse complement strand
CGGGGGGGGGGGCGCCGCGTCCGTCACCCCTCGTAGCGCTTGACCCGGACGCGGGCCGGGCGGAGGAGCGTCCCCTTGAAGCGGTAGCCCTTCTGGAAGACGTCGGCGACCGTGTCGTCCTCCTCCCGGACCTCCGTCGGGACCGTCATGAGCGCTTCGTGCGCGGCCGGGTCGAAGCGCTCCCCCTCGGCCGCGACCTCCTCGACCCCGGCCGACTCCAGCGCGCGGTGGAGCTTGCGCTCCACCATCTGCGCGCCCTCCACGAGCGACTGCGCGGTGGCGGTCTCGGGGTCGTAGTGCGCAACGCGCTGCAGGTCGTCCAGGACGTCCAGGAGCTTCTCCGCGAGCTGCGCCTGCGCGCGGTTCCAGGCCTCCGCCCGCTCGCGCTCCACCCGCTTCTTGTAGTTGTCGAACTCCGCGGCGAGCCGCAGGTGGCGGTCGCGCGCGGCGGCCAGCTCGCGCTCGGAAGCGTCGGCGGAGGCGGCGGCCCCGGCGGAGGGGCCGTCGGAGCCGGGCTGCGCGCCCTGCTGCCCCTGGCCGTCCGCCTCCTGCTCGGGCGCCGTGGGGGTCTCCGCCGGGGCGTCCGCTGTGTCGTGCTTCTTCATCTCGTCCGTGGGCTGGAATCGTCGTCGGGTGTGCCCGCGCGGCCGGAGCGTGGCGGGCCCGGATCTGGGGCGCGCCGGAAGGGGCGCGCAGAACAGGGGCCGCAGGGGGCAACGTGCGTGCCAGGAACCCGCGCCATTCTGGCAGTCAACCGGGGATCCGCTTCGCGATCCAGTCAGCGACTCCCACCACCACCTCCCCGCGCTCCAGCTCGTTCAGCGCCTCGTGCCGGAGCCCCGCAAAGCGCCGCACCTCCACGTCGCCGCGGAGATCGCTCGCGAACGTCTCCGTGGCGTCGGAGAGCACGATGCGGTCCGCCCCGGGCACCACGAAGAGGAGCGGCACGCGGATCCGGCCGCGCCGCTCCACCGCGGCGCGCATGGCCGCCTGGATCTCCACGTACAGGCGCGGGGTGACCCAGGGGTGCACCAGCGGGTCGGCGCGGTACGCGGCCACCACCGCCTCGTCGGAACAGAGGTCGGCGGGGTCGATGCCGTTGGCGAGCCGCAGCGAGGGGGCGATGCGGGCGAGCGCGCCCGCGAGCGACACCTTCCAGGCGGGAGGCCGGAGCGCCACCCCCAGGAGCGGTGCCGAGAGGACGGCGCCCGCGAAGGGAGCCTCCGCGTATTCTTCGAGGTGGCGGATGGCGACGAGCCCGCCGAGCGAGTGCCCCAGCAGGAACACGGGGAGCCCCGCCGGTAGCCGGGCGGCCACGTGGGCGCGGAACGCCTCCAGGTCGTCCACCAGCTCGGCGAACCGGCGGACGTGCCCGCGCGTGCCCGGCGAGCGGCCATGGCCCCGGTGGTCCGTGGCAAACACGGAAACGCCGCGGGCGACGAGGTCCGCGGCGAGCGTGGCGTAGCGCCCCGAGTGCTCCCCCAGGCCGTGCGAGACCAGGAGGGCGGCACGCGCCTCCGCGGCCTCCCAGGCGCGGGCGTGCAGGAGGAGGCCGTCCGCTCCCCGGAAGGTGCCGGAGCTCCCCTCCCCCGCGGCCCCCCGCACGCTACGGCGCTCCCGGCTTCCCGAGGTCCAGCGTGCGGAAGCTGCGGAGATAGACCAGCAGCGAGTACACCGTGAGGACCACGGCCACGGAGAGCACGACCACGGTGAAGCCGAAGTGGAACGTCTGCCACCCGGCCCACACCGGCCCATCCCAGCCGTCCGCGCGCGCCTTGCTCTGCAGGGCGTACCAGAGGATCGCCGCGCCGATGAAGATGTTCTGGGACACCGCCTTGAGCTTCCCGGGCCTGCCGGCGGCGAGCACCACCCCCCGCTGCGCCGCGTAGCTGCGGAAAACGGTGATGAACGCTTCGCGCCCGAAGATGACCAGCATGATCCAGAGCGGGAACTCGCCTCCGAACCAGGGGAAGCGCGCGTCCGGACGGGCGGAGTGCGAGAGGATGTAGAACGGGATGAAGGTGGCGGCTACGAGGAGCTTGTCCGCCAGAGGGTCGAGAAGCTTCCCCAGGTCGGTGATCAGCCCCTGTGAGCGGGCGAGGTGCCCGTCCCAGAGGTCCGAGAAGGCAGCGGCCAGGAAGATGAACCAGGCGGCAAGGCGGGGACCGTACCCGTCCACGAAAAGGAGCGGGACCAGCACCAGGGCCAGAACGATCCTGCCGAGGGTGATCAGATTGGGAAGGTTCATCCCGCGCACCCGTTCGGCCTGTTCAGCTCAGTGACTTGATGACCGACTTGCTCACCGCCTTCAGCGTGTCGAACACCCCGATCCCGCGCACGCCCACCGCCTCGAAGTACGGCACGCGGTCGGGGTTGAGCTGCTCCTCCAGCTCCTGCAGCGAGGAGATGTTGGGGAGGTCCCGCTTGTTGTACTGGATGACGAATGGGATCTCCCGCAGGTCCAGCCCGTACTCGGCCAGGTTCTCGTACAGGTTGTGCATGGACTCGATGTTGGCGTCGAGCCGCTCCACCTGGCTGTCGGCGACGAACACTACCCCGTCCACCCCCTTCAGGATCAGCTTCCGGGAGGCGTTGTAGTACACCTGCCCCGGCACCGTGTACAGGTGGAAGCGCGTCTTGAAGCCGCGGATGGAGCCCAGGTCCACCGGGAGGAAGTCGAAGAACAGGGTGCGCTCCGTCTCCGTCGCCAGCGAGATCAGCTTCCCCCGGGTGTTCGGGGCCACCTTCTCGTAGACGTACTCCAGGTTCGTCGTCTTCCCGCAGAGACCCGGACCGTAGTAGACGATCTTGCAGTTGATCTCGCGCGAGGCGTAGTTGATCATCGACATGGCCGTATCCTCCTAGAGATCTCCGAAGAGCCGGTCGATCTCGTCCTCGGCCTCGTCGACGAACGCCGTTTCGAGATGGGCGCGAGTGGGGCTGGCTGCATCGCGGTCGAACATCTCCCGGAAGATCTCCCCCAGCTCGCGGACCACGTTCTTCACCTTGACGCGGACCATCCCCAGCGTGGTCCGGTTGTCGAACAGCACCACCAGGATCACCCGCTTCGCCACGTCCGCCAGGTACATGCTCTCCTTCTCCCCCTGGTGGAAGAGGGAGGAGAACTCGTTCTCGCCGATCATGGAGGCGAGCTGGTCGTTGGCGGAGAAGTCCGCGGCCGCCAGCGACGAGAAGGCGACGGAGTCGAACGCCGGCTGCTCGCCCACCGTGGCCACGAGCTGCCCGCTGCGGTCCACCAGCAGGGCGCACCGCGTGTTGGACTCGTACAGGAAGCCCTGCAGGAGGCGCTCGATCCGCTGGAAGTCGCGCTGCTCGAAGGACCAGCTCGCGGCTCCCGCCATCAGCGCACCTCCGGGGTGAGGGGACGGGCGGCGAGCGAGTCCTCCATGCGGGCCAGGAGCGCGGCGGCACGGCGGCGCAGGAGCGGGCGCGCCTCCCAGGCCATGAAGTCGCGCAGGAGGAGGACGGTGTCCACCGAGGCCGGCCGGCCGCCCAGGTACCCGAGCGCGGCCAGGCGGCGCAGCGGGTGCGGGCTGAACAGGTCGCGCTGGTGGCGGCTGATCTGGTCGCGCACGAGGAGCGCACCCAGCGCCGCGGCGGCGGCGACGGTGAGGAGCGTGAACCCGGTGGTTCGCAGGATCTGCCTGGTTTCCATACGCCCGGTGGAGGTCGTCCCGGATGACTCGGCTGCTGACGCGGACAAACTAACGAATGGGACGGCGCGGGGAAATGGCGTCCCCCGCCGGGAGCTACATCTCGCGGCGGGCGTTCAGGGCCTCGGCGATGGTGACGCCGTCGGCGTACTCCAGGTCGCCGCCGATGGGGAGCCCACGGGCGATGCGGGTGACGCGCACCCCCAGCGGGGCGATCAGCCGGTGCAGGTAGAGCGCCGTGGCCTCGCCCTCCACGCTGGGGTTGGTGGCGAGCACCACCTCGCGTATGCCGGAGTCCACGCCGATGCGCCCCAGCAGCCCTTCCACGTTCAGCTCCGCGGGCCCCACGCCGTCCAGCGGCGAGAGGTGGCCGCCCAGCACGTGGTAGATGCCGCGGAACTCGCCCGTGCGCTCGATGGCGCCGATGTCCGACGCCTCCTCCACCACGCAGATCACGGAGACGTCGCGGCGCGTGCTCTCGCAGATGGCGCAGGTCTCCCGCTCGGAGAGGTTGCCGCAGCGCACGCACGCACGGACCCGCTCGCGCACGGCGAGGATGGCCCGCGCGAGCCGCTGTGCTTCCTCGGGGGGAGCCTTCAGGAGGTGGAAGGTGAGCCGCAGCGCCGTCTTCCGGCCGATGCCGGGGAGACGGGACAGCTCACCCGCCAGGTCGTCGATGACCGACAAGCCGCGTTCCCGCCGCGCCTACAGGTCGGGGAGCTGGAAGGGGAGCGGGAGCCCCCCGGAAAGCTTCCGGACCTCCTCCTCGTAGAGCTGCTGGGCCCGGTTCTGCGCCTCCGACACGGCCGCGAGGACCAGGTCCTCCAGCATCTCCACGTCGCCCCCCTGCACCACGGTGGGGTCGATCTTGATGGCCCGGACGCGGCCCTTGCCGTCCGCGGTGGCGGTGACCATCCCGCCCCCGCTGGAGGAGGAGACGGTCTTCTGCCCCAGCTCGCTCTGGAGCTGCGTGAGACGGGCCTGGACCTGCTGGCCCATCTCGAGGATCTGCTGGAAGTTGTTCATATCTGCCATCGGGCCGTGCGGGCGAAGTTTGCACAAAATACCGGCGGGCGCGCCGTCCGCAAGTGACGGACCGCGGTCCGCGCGGGGCGTCGCGCCGGGCTAGTCGACCAGCTCCAGGTCCCACTCCTGTACCGCCGCGGCGAGGAGGGGTTCCTCTTCCGTGAGCCGGCGCAGGCGGTCGCGCCGGGCGCTCTCCGCGGTGATCCGTCCGGGCCCGGCGCCGTCCCCGCCGCTCGCCTGCCCCTCCGAGAACGACAGCGTCACCCGCCGTCCCACGCGCTTCCCCAGCGCGTCCTCCAGCGTCCGCCGCGCCGCGGGCGCGGAGAGCCGGTCCAGCACCGGCGAGCCGGGCGGAACCGCCACCCTCACCT
>DASYWD010000398.1 GCA_035936415.1 Longimicrobiaceae bacterium | reverse complement strand
GAGCATCGCCGCCCAGCCGCCCCCCAGCGGGAGCGTTCCCCGCAGCGACGCGGCGCCGCCGGGAAAGGCGGACTCGGTCTGCGCGGCCACCGCCCACTCCGGCCGCGAGGGGGGTGCGGCGGGGAGGTCGCCGGAGATGACGTTGACCACCCCCCCGAGCGCGTTGTTGCCGTACAGCAGCGTGGCCGGGCCGCGTACCACCTCCACCCGCTGCGCCGTCAGCGGGTCGATGGTCACGCCGTGGTCATCCGCGGAGCCGGCCAGGTCGGCGGTGCGCTGCCCGTCCTGGAGGACCAGGACACGGTCGCCCGTCAATCCGCGGACGATGGGCGCCGCCGCCCCCGGCCCCATGGAGCGCACCGCGACCCCGGGCTGGTTCCGCAGCGTCTGCGCGAGGCTCCCGCCCATCTCCCGCTCCAGCGCCCGCCCGGCGAGCTGCGTCGTCGCCTGCGTCACCGCGCGCGTGTCGCCCGCCCCCGGAGTGGCCGTGACCTGGATCCCGGGGAGGGAGAGCGGCGTTCGCACCAGCACGATCTCCACCGGGTCCGCAGTCGGCACCGCGACGGTGCGCGCCGACGGCGCGTGGCCGGGGTGGGCCGCCTCCACCCGGTAGCTCCCCCGCGGCACGCCGGTGACGACGAACCGCCCCTCCCCGTCGGCCGTCGCCGTCCTCCCGGTCCGGACCACCAGCACCTGGGCTCCCGCAAGCGGGCGCCCCGCGTCGTCCCGGACCGTCCCCGCCACGAGCGATTCTCCTCCGGCGCGCGCGGCCGACTGCGCCGACAGCCCGGTCGCGAAGAGGCACGCCGCCACACAGGCGAGCGCCCCCCGACCCCAGCGATTTCCCATGAGCGTCCCTCCTCCGGCCTTCCAGGCGTTTTTGCCAACCTGCAGTTCATATTTAGACAACTCTAAAATAGATTTGCGTCTGATGCAAGTCTCTTCACCCGGGGGACGTGGCGGCTGGGACCGTACGGCGAACCCGTGCGCCCGCATTGCCGGGCTCGCCGCGCGCGCGTACGATCCCCTGCAGCGCACCTCCGGCGGCCGGGCCGCCCTCTCCGCTCGCCTCACCCTGGGAGATCCATGCAGAGACTCCGCACCGCGTCCGCGCTTTTCCTCGCCGGGGCCGCCCTCGCCGCCGCGCCCGGGGCCGCGCAGGACCTGCCACAGATCCCGCAGCAGCCCGCCGGCTGCCGCTCGGAGATGGATGCCCGGCTCGCCTTCGGGATGTGCCCGGACAGCACCTTCGACTTCTACGCGACCCGGAGCTACCGCGAGGGCGTCCCCCGCCCGGAGGAGGTGCTGGGCTACCCGGTGGGGAGCTGGCACACCACGTACGGACGGATGGAGCGCTACCTGGATGCGCTCGCCCGCGCCGCACCCGGCCGGGTGCGGGTGATGCCGTACGGGAAGAGCGTGGAGCACCACGTCATGTACCTGGTGGCGGTCTCCAGCGAGGAGAACATCGGCCGGCTGGACGCCATCCGCGCCGACCTGCAGGCGCTCGCCGACCCGCGGCGCACCAGTGCGGCACAGGCGGCGGCCATCGCGGCCCGGACACCGATCGGGGTGTGGATCAACGCGGCCAACGACGGGAACGAGACGGCGGCGTTCGAGGCGGCGATCCAGCTCGCCTACCAGCTCGCGGCCGGGGAGGACGACCGCACGCGCGCCCTGCGGGACGGGGCGCTCACGCTGATCAACCTGGCCCACAACCCCGAGAGCCACGAGCGGCACGTGGCCTGGTACAACGCCTTCGTGACGGGCGACGCAAACCCCGTCGCGATGGAGCACCGGGCGCCCTGGGGGATGAGCACCAACAACAACCACTACCAGTTCGACCTGAACCGCGACGCGCTGGGGCTGGTGCAGACCGAGTCGCGCGCGGTGGCGGCGGAGCTGCAGCGCTGGCGTCCCCAGGTGTTCGCGGACCTGCACGGACAGACGACGCAGTACTTCTTCCCCCCCGCCGCCGACCCGGTGAACCCCTTCCTTCCCCCGCAGACGGAGCGGTGGCTGGAGGTGTTCGGGCGCGGCAACGCCGCGGCGTTCGACCGCCAGGGGTGGCCGTACTTCACCCGCGACGTGTTCGACCTGCACTACCCCGGCTACTGGGACTCGTACCCGAGCTTCCACGGCGCCACGGGGATGACCTACGAGACGGACGGCGGCGGAAACAGGGGGGTGCGGTGGCGGCGGGACGACGGCACCATCCTGACCTTCGCGGACGGGATCGCGGGGCACTTCGTAGCTTCGCTCGCGACGATCGAGACCGCCGTCCGCAACCGCGAGGCGCGGATGCGCGACTTCCACGAGTTCTTCGCCTCCGCGGTGCGGGAGGGGAGCCGCGGTCCGCTCCGCACCGTCATCATCAGCGCTGATCCGGACCCGCACCTCGCGGCCAGGATCGCCACCACCCTGCTCCGCCACGGGATCGAGGTGCGGCGCGTCACCTCGGGCGGCCGGGTGACCGGGACGGACTACCTGACGGGGCGGCGGGAGACGCGCGGGGTGCCCGCGGGCTCGTACGTGGTGGACCTGGCGCAGCCGGCCTCGCGGCTGGCGCGGGTGCTCCTCGCCCCGGAGACCCCGCTCCCGCAGAGCTTCGTACGGCAGGAGAGCGAGCGCCGCGCCCGCAACGCGCGCCGCGCGGAGGGCCAGCAGGAGCGGTACGCCTTCTACGACGTCACCGCCTGGAACCTCCCCATGGCCCACGGCGCCTCCGCCCTGTGGACCGGCGACAGGGTGGGGCTGGCGTCGGAGCCGCTGCGCCTGGAGGAGGGCGCGCTGAAGGCGCCCGGCGGCTGGGAGGGCGAGGTGGCCTGGCCCCTCCCGGGCGGCGTGACGGGGCGGGCCGCCAGCGCCTACGTCTGGCCCGCGGGGACCGACGGCGCCACCCGCCTCCTCGCCCGCCTGATGGGCGAGGGCTTCAACGTGGCCGTCTCCAGCCGCGACCTGGTGGTGGACGGCGCCGACTTCCCGCGCGGCACCTTCGTCGCCCGGACCGACCGCAACCGCCCGGAGCTGCACGCGCGCATCGACGCCCTGGCCCGGGACGCGGGGGTGCGGGTGCTCGCCTCGCAGACGGCCTTCCAGGAGCGCGGGGCAGTGGGGACCGGCTCGGGGTCGGTGCGCACGCTGCGGGCGCCCCGCATCGCCGTGCTGGCCGGCGACGGGGTGGACCCCACCTCGTACGGCGCGCTCTGGTTCCACCTGGAGCGCCGCATCGCCCAGCCCTTCACCCCGGTGCGCACGGCCGACTTCGCGAGCCTCCCGCTGGACGAGTTCGACGTGGTCGTCTTCCCGGACGGCCGCTACGGGGCCCCGGTGGCCGCGGGGACGGACCGCCTGCGCGACTGGGTGCGGCGCGGCGGCGCGGCCGTCGGCTACGCGGGGGGCGCGGCGTTCCTGG
>DASYWD010000397.1 GCA_035936415.1 Longimicrobiaceae bacterium | reverse complement strand
CCAGGTACAGCCGTTGTGCGCCTGGTAGAAGATCGCGTTCCAGACCTCGCGCAGCTCGTGCGTGCGCGGTCGGCCCGTGCGCCCGTTCTTGGCCGCGGGCAGGACGGAGCGCACCACCGCCCACTGGGCGTCCGTCGGATCACTGGGGTAGGGTTGGCGTGCCATCCTCCTGTGCACACGCCAACTCCATGCCCACTTTGTTCACAGCCTCTTAGGAGATGAGGACCCTCAGTTCGCCGGGTGGCTCCGTATCGGCTATATGGAGCGCCAGTGGGTTGGGGAGGACCCGTACCGGTCCCGTACCCCTACGCGGCATACGACCGTCCTCGCAGGTGCGGTCGCCGCCTTCGGACCGGTAGAGCTTCCACCTGGAGCGTCCCGATGATGCCGGCGGATTCTTCGGCGTGGTGGACCGGAACCGAGGGTATCGGCCCGATTCCGATATCCGGAGTAGAGGGGCCAGTTGTGGGACTCAATGTGGTTAGCGACTGGCTCGGCTCAGAATGGGTGCTCACCCCGCCGGTCGAAGCGTTGGCGGGCGTCCCTCTGACTGCTCCGGCATTTGGAGAGCCGCTCGTCTGGCGGGACGCCGTCGGCGCCCCCGCGGTTGTGCTGCGGGTATGGCAGGTGCGATCCGATGCATACGAGGCAGAGCCGCTGGCGTACGAAGGCCTTGATCTCCTGATGCGCCCCGACCTGTACGGCCACGTGTGTGCGGCGGCTTCTGTTCCCGTTCGAGAATTCAGGACCGTCGAAAGCGAGGAGTTGGAAGGGATTAGAGCGGCGTAGGCGCAAGCATCGGATTTGACCCGGCGATTGGCGACGGTTCCCCGGCCGCTTCGAAGAGAGTCGGTGGTCCGCGACGAGCGGTCGCTCGCGCACCCCTCCCGCGCCTCCAGACCCGGGGATGCCGCGCCGGATGGCTGCCGACGCCCCATGTGCGGCTCGGGGATTTGGAGTGTCCCGGCTGCCACCGCGGCCATGTTCTCGCGCACGCCGAACGCGCAGCGCTCTATGCCCCTTTCCCGCTAGCAGGGCCACCGCTCGTGGACACTCCACCGTTCCGGAAACATAGAAGGTACGCCCGTTCCAGAATCGGTGCCATCATGATGCTCCAGACAATGCTCTGGATGGTGTGAGCACGTGCGAACCAAAGGAGCGATGAAGAGCCGAAGCCCAAGGCATCGTCTCGCTTTTTGCCGTCGTGCTCGTTCCACTTATCACAGATGAATAGGACACGTGATATGTGGGAGCTGTATGCCATGTGGGGTTTTGTCGCGGTGTTTTTTGCGGATTTCTTCCTCACCAGGGGGGCGTCCGCCGCGCGTGCCGGAGCCCTCTCCGGGGCGGTGGCGTTCGCGGTGATCGGGATGGGCGGGGTGGGGTCGGTGCTGGCCGGCGCGTGGGCGGACCGGCTGGGGCGGGAGCGCGTGACCATCTGGGCCATGGCCGTGAGCGGGGCGTGCGCGCTGCTCATCGGATGGATGCTGCAGGCCCCGTTCGTGCTCGTACTGATTGTCGCCCTGGTCTGGGGCTTCGCGGTGGTGGCGGACTCCGCGCAGTTCAGTGCCGTGGTCACCGAGGTGGCCCCCTCGCACGCCGTGGGGACGGCGCTCACTCTCCAGACCTCGCTCGGATTCCTGCTCACTACGGTGACGATCCAGGGGGTGCCGGCCCTGCGGGACGCGGTGGGGTGGCCGCTCGCGTTCGGTGTCCTCGCCCTCGGGCCAGCCGCCGGGATCCTCGCGATGCGTCGGCTTGATTCGCTGCGAATTCAAGCCATCTCAGCCACGGGAGACCCTCACTCGTAGGAAAGCCGCTCCTCCGTGTCGGTCGACCTCCCGCGGCTTCCTGCCCCGGCTAGCCCTTGTACGTGCCGGAGAGCGCGCCCTTCCCGGTCAGACCGAACGCCCCGAGGGCGAGCAGGCCCGCCTGGACTCCGCGGTCGCGCCGCTTCCCCATCAGGAGCGCTGCCACGCCGAGCACCGCAGCCGCACCCAGCGGCGACGCGACTGGATGCGCCGCCACCTCCTGGTACAGGCTGCGCGTCCTGGCCTGCGGCGTGAAGTCGCCCCTGGTGCCGCCGTCGTCCTCCACGTGGGAGAACAGGTTGTTCGGGGCGTCGTCACTCTTCGGCCACTGCGTCTTCTGCTTTTTGAATCCCTGCCGGAGCTGCTGCAGGTCCAGCAGCTTGGGGCTGATGCGCTCGCCCATGCTCATCGCCTTTCCGGCCCCACCGATGAACAGGTCGCGCTCGTTCCCCTGGGCCGCCCTCAGGATGCCCTCCGCCGCCAGCTCGGGCTCGTAGATGGGTGGGATCGGCATCGGCATCACGCCCATCTGCGTCTTGGCCTTGTTGAAGAGCGGCGTGTTGATGCTGCTCGGCTTGACGAGCGTGACCCGCACGTTCGCGCCCTCCTTCATCAGTTCCACGCGCAGACCGTCGAGCCATCCCTTGATCGCGTGCTTGGCCGCGCAGTAGGCGGTCTGCAGCGGGACTCCGCGGTCCGAGAGCGCGCTCCCGACGCAGATCAGTGCGCCCTCGCTCGCCTTCAGGTAGGGGAGCGCCGCCCTGGCCCCGTGCACCTGTCCGTAGAAGATGACGTCCACCACCCGTCTGAAGTCCTCCAGAGAGGCCTCCTCGAAGGTGGCGTACAGGCTCACGCCCGCATTGTTCACCCAGGTGTCGATGCGGCCGTACTCCTCGGCGGCGCGCCGCGCGAGCGCCTCCACCTGTTCGTAGCTCGTCACGTCCGTGGGTACGGCGATCGCCTCGCCACCGTCGCGACGGATCTCCTCGGCGGCCTTCTGCAGGTCGCGCTGGTTGCGCGCAGCGAGCACCACCCGGGCGCCCTGGCGGGCGGCCTCCTTCGCGGTGAGCAGGCCGATGCCGCTGGAAGCGCCGGTGATTACGATGACCTGCTCCTTGATCGGCTTCGGCATGGCTCCTCCTCGGGATGATCGGCAGCGTCTGTCCGCGACGGGTGCCGGCCGCGCTGCGGGCGTCGGCGCGCGTGCTCGCTCGGCCGAAGGCCACGAACGGCGGAAGCCAGGCAGCAAGTTGCGTTCCCTGCTACAATTATCGTATCAGGGCACGTCGATTGCGGGGCTCTGCTACACCGCATTGCGCGGGAGCAGCGCCTCCGAACTGCGAGGGACGGGGAGAGCATGGTAAAGCCGATCGTGAACCTGCAGAAGCGCCTCCGGGACTACATCGTGGCCCGGAAGCACATCGGCCACCTGCGGCCCGGGGATCGGCTGCCGAGCTACCGGGAGCTGTCGGCGAAGTGGGACGTCGATCATCGCATGATCGCCCGGGCGTACCGGGCCCTGGAAGCGGAAGGGCTGGTCGAGATCCGGGGTCGGGCGGGGGTGTTCCTGCGCGATCAGGGGCACATCGGAGGGGAGCTGCCCTCGGAGACGGCTCGGTGGGTGGCCGGTGACGTTCTCACGGAGGCATGGCAGAGGCGCCTCAAGATTCCCGAGCTGCCGAGCCTGGTGCGGAAGTGCACCGCGTCCGTGAAGCTCCGGACCGCCTGCATCGAATCGACCGTGGACCACCGCGAGCTGCTCTGCCGCGAGCTTCGGGACTGGTTCGGCTTCGCGACGGAGGGTGTCTCGACAAGCCACCTTCCTGCCCAGGACGCGGACGGACCGGTGAAGGGAGTCCCCACGGCCGACCTCCCGGAGGCCGTACGAGCGGCCGACGTACTGGTCACGACCGCCTTTCACGCGCACGAGGTCCGGCCGATCGCGGAGGTGCTGGACAAGCCGTACGTGGTCGTGTCCATGCATCCCGTGGCAGCCGAGATCTTTCTGGACCGGCTCCGGGAAGGGCCGATCACGGTCGTCTGCGCCGATCCGGGCTTCGGGGACCGGGTGAGGCTGCTCGCCGGGGCCGAGTACCAGGATCGAATCCGTGTCGTGCTGGCAAGGGACAGCCGGGCCGTCGGCGAGCTGGGTCCGGACGAGCCGGTGTTCATCTCCACGGCTGCGCGCGCACTGCTCGCTCGGCACCCGCCTTCGTTCATGAAGGACGTTCCCGCGTTCTCCCGTGAGTCCGCCGCGGAGCTCGCCTTCCTGCTCATCCGGCTGAACCTGGAGAGGGCTCCCGCGTCCGGGTAGGAACGCCCCGACGTATCAGCCGGTGTGTAACGGGCGTGCCTGTTACATATATCGTATCAGGGAATGCGTCTTGCAGCACCGGCTGCACCGGTCGAGGCCGGTTCCGCACGATCCCATCATGGCGTCGTGTACTTCCAAGCAGGCGCTGCTGCGGAGGCGCTCGCGCGTGAACGCGGCCACCTTCACTCGGGATCAGGAGAAGAGCGGATGGCGAGAGCACATCGGGGGATCGAGGACGACTGGCGTGAGTGGGACGACGTGCCTCTCCTCAGGGCATCTGCCCCTCGAACCGGGAGGCGAGCGGGAATCGGCGAGGCCGCGGCGAAGGGCGCACTCGCCGGAATGATCGGCGGCGCGGCCATGATGATGGCGATGAAGGTGGAGCAGAAGGCGTTCCTGCCGGAGGGGCAGACGATGGAGCCCCCGCCCAGGAAGCTGGTCGAGACGCTGGCCGAGAAGGCGGACGTGGAGCTGGACGACCAGCAGGCGAAGATGGCCGGCATGGGCGTCCACATGGGCAACAGCGCCTTGTGGGGCGCACTGTTCGGGGTCGTCCAGGACCGCGTGCACCCGCCGTCGATGCTGCACGGCCTCCTGCTGGGTGGACTCGTCTACGCCGCCAACTTCCCGTCGTTCGGCCTGCTGCCGAGGCTGGGCGTGCTTCCGCCGCCCTCGCAGCAGCCGCTGCGCGAGGCGGCGATTCCCGTGGGTGCCCACGTGGTGTACGGCATCGCCACCGCAGCCGCCTTCGAGGCGATGACCTGACGGCGGGCGCCGCCCCAGTCGGTGTCGCTCCAGCCGTGTGCCCCGCGGCCGTCAGATGGCCACCCCCTGAACCGGAGAAGATCCAATGGCTGAGATGGTCGCCGACTTCGTCCTGCAGCGTCTGCACGGGTGGGGCGTGAACCGCATCTACGGGTATCCGGGAGACGGCATCAACGGCTTCGTGGGCGCCCTGGACCGCCACAAGGAGCAGATCCAGTTCGTCCAGGCGCGCCACGAGGAGCTCTCCGCCTTCATGGCGTGCGCCCACAGCAAGTTCACCGGCGAGGTGGGCGTCTGCCTGGCGACCTCCGGCCCCGGCGCCATCCACCTCCTGAACGGCCTCTACGACGCCCAGATGGACCACCAGGGGGTGGTCGCCATCGTGGGCCAGCAGGCGACGACCGGCCTCGGCGCCGACTACCAGCAGGAGGTGGACCTCGGCGTGCTCTTCAAGGACGTCGCGCGCCACTACGTGCAGACCTGCATGACGCCCGAGCAGGCGCGCCACCTCGTGGACCGGGCGATGCGCATCGCGCAGGCGGAGAAGGTGGTCACCTGCCTGATCTTTCCCAACGACGTGCAGGAGATGCCGGCCGTTCCGAGCCCCCCCCGCAAGCACGGGACGACGTTCTCCGGGATCGGCTATTCCGCGCCGCACGTGGTGCCGAAGGATGCGGACCTGCGGCAGGCGGCCGAGATCCTGAACCAGGGGAAGAAGGTCGCCATCCTGGTGGGGGCCGGCGCCCTGCAGGCGTCCGACGAGGTGGCCCAGGCGGCGGAGCTCCTGGGCGCCGGCGTGGCCAAGGCGCTCCTGGGCAAGGCGGTGCTCCCCGACGCCCTCCCCTACGTCACCGGATCCATCGGGCTCCTCGGCACGCGCCCCAGCGACGAGATGATGAAGACGTGCGACACGTTCTTCATGATCGGCACCTCGTT
The DNA here is from genome assembly GCA_035936415.1 of Longimicrobiaceae bacterium. Classification (NCBI taxonomy): domain Bacteria; kingdom Pseudomonadati; phylum Gemmatimonadota; class Longimicrobiia; order Longimicrobiales; family Longimicrobiaceae; species Longimicrobiaceae bacterium. The sequence continues at coordinate 23,296 of DASYWD010000397.1, read as the reverse complement.
TCCGTATGCGGAGTTCCTGCCGGAGGAGGGGCAGGCCAGGGGGGTGCAGATCGACATTCGCCCGCGCAACCTCTCCCTCCGCTACCCCATGGAGGTGAACCTCTGCGGCGACACCGGGGAAACCCTCCGCGCCCTGATCCCGCTGCTGGAGCGCAAGCCGGACCGTGCGTACCGGGAGCAGATCGAGCAGTGGGTGCGGGAGTGGTGGGAGGTGCTCGAGGCGCGGGCGATGAGCAGCGCCGACCCGATCAACCCGCAGAGGGTCTTCTGGGAGCTCTCGCCGCGCCTCCCGGACCGCGCCATCGTGGTGGCGGACTCCGGGTCCTCGGCCAACTGGTTCGCGCGGGACCTCAAGATGCGGTCCGGAATGATGGCCTCCCTCTCCGGGAACCTGGCGACCATGGGCCCGGGCGTGCCGTACGCGATCGCGGGCAAGTTCACGCACCCCGACCGGCCGGTCATCGCATGCGTGGGCGACGGCGCCATGCAGATGAACGGCATCAACGGCCTGATCACCATCGCCAAGTACTGGCAGCAGTGGTCCGACCCGCGGCTCATCGTCCTGGTGCTGCAGAACCACGACCTGAACCAGGTGACCTGGGAGCAGCGGGTCATGGCGGGCGATCCCAAGTTCGAGGGCTCGCAGAACGTCCCCCCCTTCGACTACGCGGCCTACGCCCAGAGCCTGGGGCTCCTGGGAATCACCATGCGGACGCCGGACGACATCGTGCCCGGCTGGGAGCAGGCGCTCGCGGCGAACCGGCCCGTGGTCGTGGACGCGCACACGGACCCGGAGGTGCCGCCCCTGCCCCCGCACCTCACGGTCGAGCAGGCGATGCAGTACACCAGGTCCGTGCTCAGGGGGGACCCGCATGCATGGCGGATGGTGAAGCAGTCGGCCAAGCAGATGGCGGACACCTACCTGCCTGGAGACGGGACGCCGGACCGGCAGTGATCCCCATGCATGAAACGGAAGATGCCGTCGGCGCAGATGCCTGAGAGAACCGGTGCGGAGCGGCACGAGCCGCCCCCGGTCCTGCCGCCGGACGAGCACAACCGGCGCTTGGTGGAGAACGTCCATCCGCCCGACTGGACCAACCCGCGGGCGAAGGACCGTTACCACCTGGTGGTGGTGGGTGGTGGGACCGGCGGGCTGGTGACGGCGGCCATCGCGGTGGCGCTGGGAGCGCGGGTCGCGCTGATCGAGAGGAACCTCCTGGGGGGCGACTGCCTGAACGTGGGCTGTGTACCGTCCAAGGCGGTGATTCGCGCCGCGCGGGGCTGGAAGGCCGCCGCCGAGGCCGCGGAGCGCTTCGGCGGACCCCCGGTCGCGGGGGACGGGGACTTCGGCCGGGCCATGGAGCGCATGCGGAGGATCCGCGCGGAGATCAGCGGCCACGACGGCGCGGCCCGGTTCCGCGACCTGGGCGTGGACGTCTTCCTGGGGGACGCGGCCTTCACCGGGGCGGAGGCGGTGCAGGTCGATGGACAGACGCTGCGCTTCCGGCGCGCGGTGGTCGCGGCCGGGAGCCGGCCGGCGGCGCCCGCGATCCCGGGTCTCGCGGAGGCAGGCTACCTGACCAACGAGACGGCGTTCTCGCTCACCGAGCTGCCCCGCAGCCTGGCGGTGATCGGCGGCGGCCCGATCGGGTGCGAGCTGGCGCAGAGCTTCGCGCGCTTCGGCAGCCGGGTCACGCTGCTGGAGGCCGGAGAGCGGATCCTGTCGAAGGACGACGCGGACGCCGCCGCGGTGGTTGCGGCCGCCCTGGTGCGCGACGGCGTACGGATCGCCTGCGGCGCCCGCGTCGCCTGGGTGGAGGGGCGCACGATCCGCTACTCGCGGGCCGGGGTGGACGAGGCGGTGGCGGTCGACCGGATCCTGGTGGCCACGGGCCGCACCCCCAACGTGGAGGGGCTGGGGCTGGAGGCGGCCGGAATCCGCTTCGATCCGGCGAAGGGGATCGAGGTGGACGACCGCCTGCGCACCTCGAACCCGCGCGTCTACGCGATCGGGGACATCGCCTCCCCCTTCCAGTTCACCCACGTCGCCGACGCCCACGCGCGGATCGTGGTGCGGAACGCCCTGTTCTTCGGACGGGGGCGCGCCTCGGAGCTGGTGATCCCCTGGGCCACCTACACGTCGCCCGAGCTGGCGCACGTCGGGATCCTCCCGGACGAGGCGGCGCGCCGCGCCGGGGAGATCGACACCGTCACCGTCCCGCTGGACGAGGTCGACCGGGCCCGCCTGGACGGCGAGACCGACGGCTTCCTCAAGGTGCACCTGGAGAAGGGGTCGGATTCGATCCTGGGCGCCACGCTGGTCGCCGAGCACGCGGGCGACATCATCAGCCAGGTCGCCCAGGCGATGACCGGGGGGATCGGGCTCGGCAGGCTGGGCGAGACCATCTTTCCCTATCCCACGCAGGCGGAGGTGGTCCGGAAGGCCGCGGACCAGTGGCGCCGCCGCAGGCTCACGCCGCTGGCGAAGAGCGCCTTCGAGACCTTCTTCCGCATCCTCCGCTGAACCGGACCGGGCCATGAGATCGCACCCGGTCACCTTCGCCGGAGCGGGCGGCGAGACGCTCTCGCCCCGCCTCGACGCCCCGCCGACGGCGACCCGGTCGCCTGCGAGGTCTTCGCGCACTGCAGGATTGCAATGAATACTGGCGAACGAGTCCTGGTGGTCGGCGCAACGCGCGGGACGGGTCGGATCGTCGCGCAGCGGCTGCTCCAGGACGGACATCCGGTGCGGGTGGTCGCCCGCAACCCGGCGAGGGCCATTGAGGTGCTGGGCAGCGGCATCGAGGTCGTCGAGGGCGACGTCACGCGGCCCGCGAGCCTCGTGCCGGCGCTGGAGCGCGTCGGCCACGTCGTCTACACCGCCGGCGTGACCCATCGGCCCGCGGGCGAGGCGATCGTGAAGGCGACGGTGTACGACGGGGTGCTGAACGCCATCGCGGCCGCGAAGGCGGCCGGCTTCGGCGGGCGCTTCCTCCTGATGGGCGCCGTGGGGACCACTCGCGGGTCGCCCCTGTCCTTCTGCCTGAACCTCATCAAAGGCAACACGCTGCGGTGGCGCCGCCGGGCCGAGGAAGCGCTGCGCGGCAGCGGCCTCGAGTACACCATCGTCCACGCCGGAATCCTGACCGATTCACCGCCGGGGCTGCGCGCCGTGGAGCTCGGCCAGGCACACCACCGGATGTGGCCGTGGCACCGGATCGGCCGCGCCGACGCCGCGGAGGTGCTGGTCCAGGCCCTCGGCCGGCCGGAGGCCCGCAACGCCACGTTCGACGCGGTCTGGGCCGGCGGCGGATCCCCGCGGGGCTGGGACGAGGCGTTCCGCGACCTGGAAGCCGACGGCAGCGGCGGCGGCTCGCCGGCAGCCCCGTAGGCCAGCCCTCCGCCTCGTCGGAACGGGAATCGTTCGGTAAATGCTTCTAGGAACGCAAGTTGCGGCGTATCGGCGGCTCAGGGATGCACGGCCGATCCGCGGAGGCGGCGGCGAGCGGAAGAGACCCGCAGGGGGGCCCGCTGCACCCCCAACCGAGATTCGGAGGAGGAGTCACATGGACGTGAGCACGACCGAGAGGGCGGCGCCCGATGCACGAGCGGCTGCGAAGCCCGTTTCACCCGCGGAATACAATTACGAGCACTTCCACCCGAAGTACCTCCTCAAGGATGCGAAGCTCGCGGCGAAGCCCAGGGGCGTGGTGCCGGGCGACGTCGCCCCGGACTTCGAACTGCGGGACAGCGGGGGCCGCTCGTGGCGCCTGAGCGACCTGCGGGGGAAGCCGGTCGTGCTGATCACCGGGAGCGCCACGTGCCCGCTCACGCATGGCAGCGTGTACGGGCTCAGGGAGGTGCACCGGGAGCTCGGCGACCGGGCCCACTGGTTCTACCTCTACGTGCGGGAGGCGCATCCGGGCGAGCGGCTGCCGCCGCACGCGAGCTACGAGCAGAAGCGGGAGCAGGCGGAGTTCTTCCGGCACGCGGACCAGGTGCCCTGGCCGGTGCTCGTGGACGACCTCGAGGGGACCACGGCGCACGCGTACACGACGCTTCCCAACGCCCAGTTCCTGATCGATGCGGACGGGATGGTCGTCTTCCGTGGGGACGTGGCCCACGGCCCGACCCTCTACCGCGCGCTCGATCGGCTGCTTCAGCAGGGCGGGCGGGGCGCGATTCCCGACGCCGACGACAGCATGCCCCACATGCTCGGGCCGATGACCTTCGGGTGGGACGGGATCCAGCGCGGCGGGGAGGTCTCGACGCACGACCTCTGGAGCGGCGCGCCGCCCATGGCCGCGAACCTCTGGCTCGGCAACCAGATGAAGCCGCTCTTGGCGCCACTCGCCAGCCGGGGAAGACCGATCCCGACCGGAGCGAAGGTCGCGGCGGGAGCAGTGCTCCTGGGCCTGCTCCTGTCGCGCCGCAACCGCCGGCGCAGGTCCCGGCACGCGCCGCGTTGACGCGGACGTGCAGCCGAGGCACTCGTCGCTGTGCGATGAACGAAGAAGTCCGTGACCAGAGAAGCAGACCCGGGAGCCAGCGGTCCCCGCCGGGGGCGGGCCGGCCGGTGGGCGCTCGTCGTTCCCGGGCTGCTTCTGCTCCCGTCTGCCGGCTGGGTGCTGCTGCACGAGGCGTATGACAGCTGGCAGCCCTGTGACTGGCTGCTCGTCGACCGCGTTTCCCTGATCCTGCGCCGCGAGGGGATCGATCCTGACACCGCTTCGGTCCCGCTGAAAGCCACCGTGGCTGCGTCGGCCGAGGTTCGCGCGGTCCTCCAGCTGCGGCACACACCGGCTGCCTGCCTGGGCACCTGGGCTGCGGGCAGAGTGCTGCCCTGAGAACAGGGACCCAGAACCTCCACCGCGGCGCCTCCGCGTACCTCCCCGAACAGATACCGGCGCTTGCGACGCGCAGGCCCGTTCATAGCTTGCTTGAACACCGCCGGCTCGACGTTCCCCTCCCCGGCTTTCCGTCGCCGTACTCCCTTCCCGGTCCCGGCATCCCCCGGCATGAGCGAACCACTCCTACTCCTGGCCACCGCCCTGCTTTCGCTCGCGGCGGGGTTCGGCATCGCCCACGTGCTCCTCCGCGGCCGGACCGCGGCCGAGCGGTCCGTGCTCGAGGAGCGCCTGCGCGGCAGGGAGCAGCAGCTCGCCGACGCGCACGGCCGGGTGGCCTCGGCGGAGGCCGACGCCGCGGCCCTGCGCGTCCGCGCGGGGGAGCTGGAGCGGGCGCACGCCCGCCTGGAGGCGGAGATAGAGGGGGAGCGGAAGTCCGCCGCCGACAGGCTGGCGCTCCTGGCGCAGGCGGAGGCGCGCTTCAAGGAGACGTTCCAGGCCCTGTCCGCGGCTGCCCTGAGGTCCAACAACCAGTCGTTCCTGGAGCTCGCCCGGACCCAGCTCGCGGGCTTCCAGCAGACGTCGCAGGCCGACCTGGAAGAGCGGCAGAAGGCCATCGACGCGCTGGTGAAGCCGATCTCCGAGGCGCTCGCGAAGGTGGACGTGAAGATCGACGCGGTGGAGAAGAGCCGCGTGGAGGCGTACGGCGGCCTCACGCAGCACCTGCAGATGATGCAGCAGATGCAGGCGCAGCTCCAGGGCGAGACCTCCAACCTCGTCAAGGCACTCCGCGCACCGGCGGTCCGGGGCCGCTGGGGGGAGATCCAGCTCAGGCGCGTGGTGGAGATCGCGGGGATGCTGGAGTACTGCGACTTCACCCAGCAGGAGACGATCCAGACCGATGCGGGGCGCCGCCGGCCGGACATGGTGGTGAAGCTCCCCAGCGGCCGCTGCGTGGCGGTGGACTCCAAGGTGCCGCTCTCGCACTACCTGGAGGCGCTGGAGGCGCAGAGCGAGGACGTCCGCGTCGCCGCGCTGAAGCGGCACGCGGCGCAGGTGCGGAAGCACCTCACGGAGCTGGGCGACAAGGGCTACCAGAACGGCATCGGCGCCAGCCCCGAGTTCGTGGTGCTCTTCCTTCCCGGCGAGACGTTCTTCAGCGCGGCGCTGGAGCAGGACCCGGCGCTGATCGAGTTCGGGGTGGGCCAGCAGGTGATCCTCGCCACCCCCACCACCCTGATCGCGCTCCTCAAGGCCGTCGCCTACGGCTGGCGGCAGGAGCAGCTCGCGGACAACGCCCGCCAGATCAGCGAGCACGGCCGCATGCTGTACGACCGGATGAGCACCCTCGCCACGCACCTCGTCTCCATCGGGAAGGGGCTGGACCGGGCGGTGGAATCGTACAACCGAGGAGTGGGCTCGCTGGAGCGGATGGTGCTCCCCGCGGCCCGGCGCTTCAAGGACCTCCGCGCCGCCTCGGGCGACGACATCCCCGCGCTGGAGGGCGTGGAGAAGACGACGCGCACCCTCGCCATCCCCGAGCTGGCGATCGCCGCGCCGGAGGGCGAGGGGGCGGCCGCGGCGGACTGACTCCGCCCGCGGTCAGCGCGCGTGCTTGTACATCAGGTCGACGAGCTCGTCGTACATCTGCTCCGCCGCGGAGCCGTCGCCGCTGCGGATGGCCGAGGCCGCGCAGTGCTTCAGGTGGTTCCGCATCAGCTCGCGCCCCACGCTCCGCAGCGCCTCGTGCACGGAGGAGATCTGCGTCATCACGTCGGCGCAGTAGCGGTCCTCCTCCACCATCCGCTGCAGCCCGCGCACCTGCCCCTCGATCCGGCGCAGGCGCTTGAGGTTGCGCTCCTTGATCCCGGCGTCCACCCGGAGCGCCTTGCGCTCTCCTGCCCCGTCCTCCCCCGCCACGCCGCAGGCGCAGGAGGCGTGGCCCGCGTCGCCCGCCCGATCCTCGGTGTTCGTAGCCATCTGACAAGCCTCGCCGTACGATTGAGATTGATCCGCCCCGGGCATGCTGGCAATGTACCGCAGGGCTCCGGATAGGGCTACCCCCTATCGAGGCGCCGTCGCGGCGGGGCGCCACCGGCTGGAGCAGCGCCGCTACCGCGCGCCCGGACCGATCTCCACCACAATGGCGCGCCACTTCCCCTGGTTGAACCGCAGCACGCTCAGCGCGCAGCGGACCACGTGGCCCACCAGGATTGCGATCCAGACGTCGATCGGGTCCAGCGTGCCGGTCTGCTGGATGGTGAAGCAGATCCCCAGCGGCACGGCCACCTGCGAGATCACCGAGATGTAGAGCGGGCTCCGGGTGTCGCCGGTCCCCTGCAGGCCGCCCGTGTAGGTGAGCGCGACAGCGATGAAGAGGCCGGAGACGCTGAGCACGCGCAGGAGCTGCGTCCCGATCTCCACCACCACGGGCTCGTTCATCCCGAACAGGGCGAGCAGCGGTCCCGGGACGAGGAAGAAGAGGGCCCCCATGAGCGCGGCGCCCACGAGGCCGATGCGCGCCGCCTCGCGCACCGCCTCCGTCGCCCGCTCCGGCCGCCCGGCCCCCAGGTTCTGTCCCGCCATGGCAGCCGCCGCGCCCATCAGCCCCACGGCGGTCCACGTGACCAGCGAGAAGAGCTGCGAGTAGGCCACCGCGAACGCCGCCTGGGCCGCGGCGCTCTGCGCCAGCGAGCCGATGAAGGCGAGCATGAGCACCCCGCCGACGTTCATCGCGATCCCCTGGATCCCCGTGGGGAGCCCGAACCGGAAGAGCGAGCGGATGACGGCCCAGTCCGGCCCGAAGCCGTGCCGGCGCGGGAACGAGACGACCCACCCGCCGCCCCAGAGCTTCGCCAGCGCGTACACCGCCACCAGCCCGGAGGCGATCACCGTCCCCATCGCCGCCCCCGTGGTGCCGAAGGCCGGGACGGGCCCGAGCCCCCGGATCAGCACCACGTTCAGGACCAGGTTCAGCACCGTCATGGCGATGCCCAGCACCATGGGGGTGCGCGCGTCGCCCGCCGAGCGCAGCGCACCGCCGAGCATGAAGAAGACGAGCATCCCGCTGCTGAACAGGAACATCACCCGCAGGAACGGCAGCGCCTCCGCCTTCACCGCGGGCGCGGCGTTCACCAGGTCGAGGAGGCGCGGCGAGAGAAGGTAGCCGAGGGGCGCCATCACAAGGAGCGAGATCCCCACGGCCGTAAGGAAGGCCTGGTAGACGGTGCGGTCCACCTTCTCCTCCTCGTTGGCCCCGGCGAAGCGGGCCACGAGCACGCTCATCCCGGTGAAGAGCGAGGAGATGAAGGCGATCACGACGATGAAGATCTGCCACGACACGCCGATGGCGGCGTTCCCCGCGAACCCGACGAGGTGGCCCACCATCACGTGGTCGACGATGCCCTGCAGCCCGCCGATGACGTTGGTGAGCATGGTGGGCCAGGCGAGCTTCCAGACCGTCCGGCGCAGCGGCCCCTCGACGATGGACCGGTCGTAGCGTCCCGCGGCCGGCGGAGGAGGGGCCGGCGCGGCCGGAGCGGGCGGGGCGGGCCTGGCGGTCTCGGTCACTGGATCAGGCCCTCCGTCGAGGCCGCGCCGGGGGAGCCGGCGCGGCGGTTCCGATTCGCGAGGGCATGGCGGTCTCGCGGCGCCCTGGTTCATGGATACACGGGCGCGGCCCGCGCAGCAAGCGGCCCGCCTCCTTCACGCGCGCGAACCGCCCCCGCACCGGTTCTTGCAGCACCCGGACGGCCGTGCGTAGACTGCCTCTCGCAGCCGAGATCCCCACACCGTCCCGCGACCGACCCATGCGCAGAACCAGAGCCGTGCTTGCCGTACCCGCCCTCGCCCTCGCCGCGGCGTGCGCTCCGCGCACCGACGCCTCCGCGGAGACCGCGTCGGCCCGGACCGTCTCCGAGCAGACCGCTTCACGGGACACCACCTGCACGCCGCTGGAGACGCGCGCGCCCAACGCGCCGGACCAGGAGCCGGCGCTCCCCGGGCAGACCCGCGCGTGCGGGATCCGGTCGGGCGTGGCCCACGACGTGACCGTGGTCGCGCGGGGGCTGGAGAAGCCCTGGGCGGTGGAGCCGCTCCCGGGCGGCGCGCTGCTCGTCACCGAGAAGCCCGGCCGGATGCGCATCGTCTCCGCCGCAGGCGAGGTCGGTCCTCCGATCGCGGGCGTACCCCCGGTGGACGCGCGCGGCCAGGGCGGGCTCCTGGACGTGGCGCTCAGCCCGCAGTTCGACACCGACCGGATGGTCTACTGGAGCTTCACCGAGCCGCGCCAGGGGGGGAACGGCACCAGCGTCGCGCGCGGCGTGCTGTCGGCGGACCGGACGCGGCTGGAGCAGGTGCAGGTGATCCTGCGCACCCGGCCCACGTACGACAACAACATGCACTTCGGCTCGCGGCTCGCGTTCGGCCCGGACGGCATGCTGTACGTCACCACGGGCGAGCGGTCGGCGCGGGAGACGCGGCCCCAGGCGCAGCAGCTCGACAGCCACCTGGGCAAGACGCTGCGCATCCGGCCGGACGGCTCGCCGGCGCCCGGCAACCCGTTCGCGGGACGGCCCGGCGCCCTGCCGGAGATCTGGTCGCTCGGCCACCGGAACATCCAGGCCGCTGCCTTCGACCCGCAGGGCAGGTTCTGGGTCGTGGAGCACGGTCCGCGCGGCGGGGACGAGCTGAACCTGATCGAGAAGGGAGAGAACTACGGCTGGCCGGTGGCCACGTACGGCGTCGAGTACTCGGGCTCGGCCATCCAGGGCGCCGCGACCCAGCGCGCCGGGTTCGAGCAGCCGGTCTACTACTGGGATCCCGTCATCGCCCCGTCGGGCGCGCAGTTCTACACGGGCGACGCCTTCCCGGCGTGGCGCGGCAGCCTCTTCGTGGGCGGGCTGGGGTCGCAGCGGCTCGTGCGGCTGGAGATCGCGGACGGCCGCGTGACCGGCGAGGAGCACCTGCTCACCGACCGGAAGCAGCGCATCCGCGACGTGCGCCAGGGCCCCGACGGCGCCCTCTACGTCGTCACGGACGCCGAGAACGGCGAGCTCTGGAGGATCGCGCCGCGCCGGTGACCGGGCCGGCGGCCTGGCTAACCCCGCCGCGGGGCAGTACCATATCCCCCCGACGAACCCCGGCCGGCGGCTTGCAGCACGCCGCGGCCCGGAGCGTCGGCTCCCCGGCGGCCCGAACGGCGCCCCGGACGTTTCGCAACCCGTGATCCGATCCCGTGACGAGAAGCATGGACACGAGTGGGATGCAGCCCGGCAGGGAGGTCCCGCCGGTGGTGCGCGGCCTCCTCGTGGTGGTGTTCCTGTACCTCTTCCTCGTGGGCGTGGGCTTCCTGGAGGCGGGGATCGCCTCCATGGGGAAGGGCTTCCAGCAGGGGCTCCTGGAGTCGGTGTCCAACCCCATCTCCGGCCTGTGCGCCGGCATCCTCGCCACGGTGCTGGTGCAGTCTTCGTCGGTCTCCACCTCCACCATCGTGGGGATGGTGGGCGCCGGGACGCTCCCGCTGGCGCTGGCGGTCCCGATGATCATGGGGGCCAACATCGGCACCACGGTCACCAGCACCCTCGCCGCGCTGGGGAGCATCCGCCGGGCGGAGGAGTTCCGGCGTGCGTTCGCCGCGGCCACCGTGCACGACTTCTTCAACCTGCTCGCGGTGACGGTGCTCCTCCCGCTGGAGCTCGCCACCGGGTTCCTGAGCCGGATGGCGGGCGGGCTGACGGAGATCCTCATCGGGGCGGAGTTTAACGCGTCGGAGCCGGGGAAGAGCCCCATCCGCACCGCCGTGAAGCTCCCCATCGGCTGGGTGGAGGGGCTGCTGGAGCCGGGTGGGCTCGCCAGCGTCGTCTTCCTGGGGGTGGGGCTCGGGCTGATCTTCCTGGCCCTGGGGATGATCACGCGGAACATGCGCCGGCTGGTGGCCGGAGGCGTGGAGCGGGTCATGAACCGGGTGATCGGCGGCGGCGGGGGCGCGGTGGGGATCCTGGTGGGGATCGGGGTGACCGTGGCCGTGCAGTCGTCCTCGATCACGACCTCCATCCTCGTCCCGCTGGTGGCCGCCGGGGTCCTCACGCTTCCCAGCGCGTACCCCGTCACCCTGGGCGCGAACGTGGGGACCACCATCACGGCGCTGCTGGCCTCCCTGGCCGTGGTGCGCCCGGAGGGGCTCACCATCGCCCTGGTGCACATGCTCTTCAACGTGGTGGCGCTGGCCATTGTGTACCCGGTCCCGGTGGTGCGGATGGTCCCCCTGCGGCTCGCGGAGGCGCTCGCCGGCCTCGCCACGCGGCGGCACCGGGTGGTGTTCGCGTACACGGTGACCGTCTTCCTGGTGCTCCCGCTTCTCGGCGTGTTCCTGATTCAGTAGGAGAACGACCATGGTATTCAAGCTGTTCGGGGGCCGGGGGAGCGACCGGCTCGAAAGCATCGAGGCCAAGGTGCAGGAGATGCTCGCCCACGACCGCCGCGCCTTCGACCTGGCCATGTCCGCCCTGCTGGGCGACGTGGTGGCCCGGGAGGTGAACGCCGAGCTGCGCGCCACCGACCAGAAGGTGAACCGGCTGGAGCGGGAGATCCGCCGCGAGCTGGTGGTGCACGCCAGCGTGTTCGGCGGGATCGACTCGCCGGCCGTCCTCGTCTACATGTCGGTGGTCAAGGACATCGAGCGCGTGGGGGACTACGCCAAGAACCTCCTGGACCTGGCGCGCGACGGGGCGAGCTTCGCCCAGATCGAGGAGACGGAGGAGTGGTGGCGGCTCGCGACGGAGCTCTCGCAGTACATCGCCGACGCGGGCGAGGCCTTCCGGCTGCGCGACGGAAGCCGCTGCCGGGCGCTCCGCACCCGCGGCGACGCCCTGCTGAGCCAGTTCGACAAGCGGGTCTCCGCCCTGATCCGGGCCGAGGACCCGGGCCCGCAGGCGGTGTCGCGGGCGCTCGCCTACCGCTACCTGAAGCGGGTCGTCGCCCACCTGATGAACCTGCTTTCCGCCGTCATTATGCCGCTGGACCGGCTCGACTACTTCGACGAGGACCCGGAGGACCGCCCCCCCCCGTGAGCCGCCGCGGCCCGCCGGGCCGCGGGGGTGCCGTAACTGCCTTTTGTTCAATGGCTTGCAACTTGCAAGCGGGTGGGCCGTTGGGCTCCGCGGCAGCACATGCCGGGCCGGCGGGCGGAGCACGGCGGCCCGGGACACCCAGAAGCACGAGGGCGGGAGCATGCCGGAGGGCGGGCGGAACGGCGGGGTGGGGGCGCTCCCGGTCTCTTCGCGGGAACTATGAGCAAGACCGTCCTGATCGTCGACGACAACGAGCACGAGCGGCAGATCTTCGCCCGCTTCCTCGGCTTCGTGGGTGGGAGCGTCCTGGAGGCGGAGAACGGCGAGGAAGGGCTCCGCATGGCGCGGGAGCACCTCCCCGACCTGGTCCTGCTGGACCTCACCATGCCGGTGATGGACGGCTGGGAGGCCCTCCGCCGGCTCCGGGAGGACCCGCTGACCGGCTCCATCCCGGTGATCGCGCTGACGGCCCACCACCTGGACCGGGCGGTGCTGGAGGAGGCCGGCTTCTGCGCCTACCTGGAGAAGCCCATCGTCCCCGTCCGGGTGATGCAGGAGGTGGAGCGCTGCATCGGGCGGCTGCACCTGGAGCCCGTCCCGGCGCCGTCCGCGGCGGGCGTCCTCCGCGCCTCCTGAGCCATGGCGCTCCGCACCTTCCTCGCGCCGGACGGCCTGCTCTGGAACGTGTGGGACGTGCGGGGCGCCGCGGGGGCCCCGGCGCACTCGCCGCCGCGCCTCCGGGAGCGCCGCGGCCAGGACGTGCTCCTCTACACGGGCCCGGAGCGGCGCCGGGGGGAGCGGCGCAGGAGCCAGCCCGGAGTGTCCGTGGTCCCCCCCGCCTTCGCGGCCGGCTGGCTGGTGTTCGACTGCGGCGGCGCCAAGCGCCGCCTCGCCCCGCCGCCGACGGGGTGGGAGGGGTGGCCGGACGAGCGCCTGGTGGAGCTGTGGCGCCGCGCCCGTCCCGGCGCCGGCGAAGGAGCACCCCCGGCTCCGTAGCCGTCCCCCTCCGGGGAACACGGGATCGACAATCCGCGTATCTCCCCTTACTTTCCGGGATCCCGTCCCTTTCCGTCGGGATCCACCGCATCCCCCGCTGGACCAACGCATGAGCATTTCCGCGGAAGCCGCGCCGGCCGTACGCCGGCCCGCGAGGATCGAGGCTCTCCACCACCGGCCGCCCTACCTCTGGGCGCTCGTGGCGGGGATCGCCGTATTCGCGCTGTACGCCATCACGCTGGCGCGCACCACGTCCACCTGGGACACCAGCGAGTACATCGCCACGGCGCACATCCTGGGGATCCCCCACCCGCCCGGGAACCCGCTCTTCGTCCTCATGGCCCACACCTGGGAGACGCTGCTCGGCTTCACGGGCCTCTCGGTGGCGGTGCGGATCAACCTGTTCTCCGCGGTGATGAGCGCGGCGTCGCACGCGCTCTGGTTCCTGGTGATGCACCGGGTGATCGCCTTCTTCACCCCGAGCGAGACGGTCCGCCGCGTGGGCGCGGCGGCGTGCGTGGCGATCTCGGCCACCGCGTTCACGGTGTGGAGCCAGTCCAACGTGAATGAGAAGGTCTACACCGTCAGCTTCCTCACCATCGCGGTGGTCTCCTGGCTGGCCTTCCTGTGGAGGGACCACGTCGAGGAGCACGTGGGCGTGTCCACCACGACCCGCTGGCACGACGACAACGTGCTGGTGCTCATGGTGTTCCTGCTCTTCCTCTCGTCCGAGGGGAACCACCGCATGGCGCTCCTGGCGGCCCCGGCGCTCCTGGCGTTCGTCGCCATGGTGAAGCCGCGCTCGCTCATGAACTGGCGGCTGTACGCGTGGAGCCTCGCCTTCCTGGCGCTGGCGGTCACGGTGCAGCTCTTCCTCCCCATCCGCTCGGCGCTCAACCCGATCATCAACGAGGCGCAGCCCACCTGCCCCGGCGGCCTGGGCTCCGCCCTGCAGAGCGTCCTCACCTTCGGGAGCTCGGGGTGCGAGGCGCTCTCCGCCTCGCTGAACCGCGAGCAGTACGGCAAGCCCCCGGTCACCGAGCGCATGGCGCCGCTCTCGGATCAGCTCGCCAACTACTTCCAGTACTTCGACTGGCAGTGGTCGCGCTGGTTGGGCGGGGTGCAGGGGTACTTCGCCCCGCAGCGGCTCCCCTTCACCGCGCTCTTCCTGGGGCTGGGGATCTTCGGGGCCGTGCAGCACTACAAGCGCGACCGGAAGAGCTTCGCGTACATGGCCATCCTGTTCGCGACGCTGTCGTTCGGGCTGGTGTTCTACATGAACTTCAAGTACGGGTACGCGCAGGTGCAGTCGGCGGGGCTGGACTTCCGGCTGGGCGAGGTCCGCGAGCGCGACTACTTCTTCCTGATCTCCTTCTCCATCTGGGGGCTCTACGCCGGCCTGGGGCTGACTGCCCTGTGGCTGTACCTGCAGGAGGAAGCCGGGTCCGTGTGGCTGACCGCACCGGTGCTGCTGGTGGCGCTTCTCCCGCTGGGGCTGAACTGGCAGTACGCCAACCGCTCCAACGACTACGCCACGCGGAACCTCGCCTACAACCTGCTGCAGTCGGTGGAGCCGTACGGGGTGCTCTTCACCCATGGTGACAACGACACTTTCCCGCTCTGGTACCTGCAGGAGGTGGAGGGCATCCGCCGGGACGTCACGGTGATCGTGGGGACGTACCTAAACACCCCCTGGTACGCCCAGCAGCTCCGCAACCTGACGCGCCCCTGCCCGACGCCGGACGCCTGGGCGGAGCACCCCACGCGGATCGTCTGCCAGCGGCCCTTCGACCCGTCCATGGCGCCCGCCTTCTACGGCAACCCGCCCAAGCCGACGCGCTCGATCCTCACCGCGGCCGACGGGACGCCGATGAGCGACGCGGAGATCGCGCGGATCATGCAGAGCATGGTTCCGCTCCCGGAGGACGTGGTCTTCGAGGCGCGGGGGATGGAGGCCGTCGTCCCGGGCGGGCGCTACCTGACCCCGGCCGACCAGCTCACGCTGACCATCATCAAGGAGGCGTGGGGCGACCGCCCCATCTTCTTCGCCTCCACCGGCGACGCGCACCGTCAGCTGGGGCTGGAGCCGTTCGTCACCCGCACCGGGCTGGCGTACAAGCTGACCACCCCCGAGGAGGCGCAGCGCTACCAGGCGATGCCCAAGGACAGCCCGTACGCGCCCATCCTGGGGGCGTACATGGACGTGGAGCGGCACCGGAAGCTGGTGTCGGAGGTCTTCCAGTACGGCGACCTGATCAACCGTCCCGTCTGGCCGGACGACGCCACCCGCGGCTTCCCCACCTACTACGCCAATGCGCACCTGGCGCTGGCGGTGGCGGAGGACCAGCTCGGGAACGCGCCGGCGGCGGAGCGGCACATCCAGCAGACGGAGCGCTGGATGAAGTTGGCGCAGGAGTGAGCTTCGTACGGAGGTGATTCGGGCGTGTCCCCCGCGGAGCAGGGGTCGGGCTGCGGCGCCGTAAGCCAGCAAACAACGCTGGCTAACGGCGGCGAGACTCCGCAAACGGCCGCGGAGTCTCGCCCCTGACGGGCTCGCATCCCTCACGCGAGGGCCCCCTCCCCAACCCCTCCCCCGCAAGCGGGAGAGGGGCTTTTCTTTGCTTCTCGCGGGCCTACTCCCTGTCGCCCGCCGTCACTCCCGTGTGCAGGCCGTGGTCCAGGCCCGCGAAGCGCGCGTGGGCGCGGGCGAGCAGGGAGCGCCCCTCGTCGGTGACCTCGTAGTAGCGGCGCGCGGGGCGCCCCTCGCGGCGGGCGGCATTCTCCTCCTCCCAGTGCGACGCCACGCAGCCGGCGCGCTCCAGGCGCCGGAGCGCGGGGTACACGGTGCCGCTGGGGAGGCCGCTGGCATCCATGACGTCGAAGCCGTAGACGAACCCTTCCGCGAGCGCGCGGAGGACCAGGGCGGTCGGATAGGTCAGGTTCAGGCGGGTGGACACGATTCGGCGTTCGGTTGCTGGTTCACGTTCGAATCCTACATACGGGCGGGCGGCTCCCGCACCGCCCGGCTCCAGAGAAGCATACGCTCCGGGGTCCGTCAGCGGATCTATGCCCCTTGTGAGCGCTGCTCCCTTCACCGCGCGTCACCGTCCGCCGCCGTACGGGTCGTGCAGCAGGGCGCGGAAGTCGGCGAGGGCCGGGACCCAGGCCGCGCCGATCTCCTCGATGGCGTCGCGCTGGTGCGCCGCCGCCCCTCCCCCCACGATCACGTCCACCCCGGGCGGGAGCGCCGCGCGGATCCGGCGCAGCTCCTCCGCGATGCGCGGGTCGTCCGCCGGGAACACCAGGCTGAGCGCCAGCTTCACTGCACGGCGCTGCCGCACGGCCGCGGCGATCTCTTCCGCCGGGAGGTCGGCGCCCAGGTAGGTGACCCGCCACCCCTCCGCCGTGGCGGAGGCCGCGGCCAGCAGCGCCCCGAACTCGTGCACCTGCCCGGCCGGCGAGGCGACCACCATCCCCGGCGCGCTCGCGGGCGCCTCCACGGCCTCCATCATGAAGCCCAGCACGCGCCGCAGCACCGCGGAGGCGGCGTGCTCGTGCGCCACCCCGAGCGTCCCCGTCCGCCACCCCTCCCCGATGGCGGCCAGGAGGGGCGCCGCCACCTCGTCCACGAAGTCCGCGGCGCTCAGCGTCACCACCGCCCGCCGCAGCCCCGCCTCCAGCCGGGACGCGTCCATCTCCCGCACCGCCTCCAGCGCGCGCTCCAGGTGCGCCCGGACACCGGGAGCCGCGGGGACCGCCGTCTCCACCCGCGCCGCGTCGTCCTCCCGCACCAGCTCCGCCAGCTCCTCCGTCCCCAGGCGCGCCACCCGCCCGATGCTGCGCCCCCCCTCCAGCGCGCGGCGCAGCAGCCGCAGCCGCTCCACGTCCGCGTCGCTGTACAGGCGCTGGCCGTCCTCCGCGCGCTCGGGCGACACGGCCCCGTAGCGCCGCTCCCACATGCGGAGGACGTCCAGGGACAGCCCGGTCCGGTCGGCCACAACGCGGATCGGGTGGCGGCGGAGGTGGGCGTCCGCGCTCCGTATCATGGTAGATACGATACGTGACGCGTACAATGTTTGTCAATGGTTTGTCCAGCGGGGTGCGGCGCGGAGCGTTTCCGGTGCAGCGACCCGGCACCCGTCTTGCCCCTCCGCGGCCTCCGAGCGCCCGAACCCGTCCGCCCGGAGACCCCGCATGCCCGCTCGGAAGCCCACCCCGCTCCCGCTGGACCTGGTGCCCATGAAGGCGACGCTCGGGACCGGGGTCCCGGAGGGCGGCGACTGGGTGTACGAGGTGAAGTACGACGGTGTGCGGGTGCTGGCGCACGCCACCCCGGAAAAGGCGCACCTGATGACCCGCAACGGCCGCGAGAAGACGGCGCAGTTCCCCGAGGTGGTGGCGGCGCTCCGGGAGGCCGCCCGAGCCGCGGGGGGGGCACTGGTGCTCGACGGGGAGCTGGTCGCGCTCGTGCGCGGGAAGCCCGCGCGCTTCCAGGAGATCCAGGACCGGGTGCACCTCCGGGACGAGGCGGCGATCCGGGAGCGCGTCCGCACGGACCCGGCGGCGCTGGTCGCCTTCGACCTGCTGGCGGACGGGTCCGAGGTCCTGATGGACGCGCCCTGGACGGCGCGGCGGTAGCGGCTGGAGGCGCGGGTAGGAGGCGGGGACGCGCACCTCCGCGTCTCCGAGGTGCTGCGCGGCTCCGGGGAGCGGGCGGTGGAGCGGGCGCGGTCGGCGGGGTGGGAGGGGGTGATCGCCAAGCGCACGGACGCGCGCTACCGCCCGGGGAAGCGCTCCGGCGACTGGCTCAAGCTCAAGGTGGAGTTCCGGCAGGAGTTCGTGGTGGGTGGGTGGACGGACCCGCAGCGGAGCCGCAAGCACCTGGGCTCGCTGCTGGTGGGCTACTTCCAGGACGGCGAGCTCGTCTTCGTCGGCGGGGTGGGGACGGGGTTCGACGTCCAGGCGCTGCGGGAGATGCGCGCCCGCCTGGACGCCCTCGCGGCGGAGGAGCCCCCCTTCCGCGAGCCGCCCCGGACGCGCACCCCGGCGCACTGGGTCCGCCCGGAGGTGGTGGTGGAGCTGAAGTTCGCCGAGTGGACGGCGGATGGGCGGCTGCGGCAGCCGGTGTTCCTGGGCGTGCGCGACGACAAGGACGCGCAGGAGGTGGGGCCGGAGGGGCGGAGCGTGCAGGGGAGGGTGGGGTAGGCGCACACACTTGCGGGCCCGGCTAGTTCTCCCGATCCTCCAGCAGCGGCTCCATTCTCGCCACTCCCACTTCGCACGCGTGCGATCTCCTCATGTATCCGCCAGTCGACGGCCGGCTCATCTCATGCTGATCCCATTTCAACTGGAAAGGCCCCTTTTGCGCCGGCACGGACGAGCTCCGTGGTGCGGTGGGATTTCTGGAACAACCGAGGCGTACCGTATGACCCGGGCGGAGCTGGACGCGATCGTCGCCGGGGGCGAATCGGAGCAGGTCGAATTCAAAGCGTCCACCGGCCAGCGCTCGGACGGCGCGAAGCCGGTCTGCGCCATGCTCAACGGGCGCGGAGGCTTCGTCCTGTTCGGGGTCACGGACGCGGGCGGGGTGCGCGGGCAGGAGGTGACGGCGCGCACTCTGGAGGAGGTCGTCGGGGAACTGCGGAAGATCGAGCCTCGCGCATTGCTCAGCCCGGATACCGTGCGGCTGGACGGCGGGCGGGAAGTGATCGCGGTTCGCGTTCCGGGCAGCGGCGGCGGGCCGTACACCTACGACGGGCGCCCATACGTCCGGCAAGGTCCCACCACCTCGCCTATGCCGCAGGAGGCGTATCGCAGACTTCTGTTAGAGGGGATGCACCCCGCGGCGCGTGGGAAACGCAGCCGGCGCACGGGATCGGAATCGCGGGCCTGGACCACGCGGAGATCACCCGCACGGTAGACGAGGCGATCCGTCGCAACCGCATGGAGGAGCCGGGGACGCGCGACCCGGAGTCGCTCCTGGTGGGACTGGGGCTGATCGAGGACGGGGTCCTGCTCAACGCGGCGGTGGCGCTCTTCGCTCGGGAGGAGCGTCTCCTCCCGTACTACCCACAGTGCGTGCTGCGCATGGCGCGCTTCCGCGGGCGGGACAGGACGGAGTTCGAGGACAACCGCCAGGAGATGGGGAACGCCTTCGTCCTCCTCCAGCGGGCGCAGCGCTTCCTCCGCGAGCACCTCCCGGTGGCGGGGCGGGTGGTTCCCAACCTGTTCGAACGGATTGATGATCCGCTGTACCCGCCGGTGGCGCTCCGCGAGGCGCTGGCGAACGCGCTCTGCCACCGGGACTACGGGGTGGGCGGGGGGTCGATCAGCATAGGCATCTACGATGACCGGCTGGAGATCTCCAGCACGGGGCGCCTCCCCTTCGGCCTCACGCCGGCGGACCTGGTGCGTCCGCACCCCTCGCGGCCGTGGAATCCGCTGATGGCGCGGGTGTTCTACCGGCGAGGGATCATCGAGACCTGGGGACGCGGTACGCTGAAGATCGCGGAGCTTACGGAGCAGGCGGGTCTGGCGCGGCCGGAGTTCGAGGAGAGCGCGGGGGAGGTGATCGTGCGCTTCTTCCCCACGGGCTACGTTCCACCGAGCCGGGTGAGCCGCGACCTCAGCCCGCTGCAGCAGGAGATCCTGGAGTACCTGGCGGGGGCAGGTGTCGCACGCCTGGGGCAGATCGTGAGCGAGCTCCCGTCCCAACCGGTCGCTCGGACGGTGACGGACAACCTGCAGACCCTGCGGGATCTCGATCTCGTGGAATTGCGCGGGTGGGGGAAGGGTGCGAGATGGATGCTGAAGGGTGTGGACCCAGGGCTCCAGCCTCTCCGGGATTGATGCACCAATGGTGCACCGTTGGTGCACTATCGGGTGCACCTTTTAATGCACTATTGGTGCACCAAGCACCGTGGTGCCAGGGAGCAGAGTTCCGGTGGGCCAGACCTCGCCAGTGGGTCTGGTGACTGTATGCGGGTTGTACGAGCGTGACTGCACGTCGAATTGCACGGCGCGCCGTGCAATTCGACGTGTTTAAACGTGCAACTACGCATATGCGGAACCGCGCACCTCCGCGGTCGCACGATTGTGGAGTCGTGCAGGGGAGTGGGCGGTCTCCCCAAGTCCGAATGATACACCGCTGGTGCACCTGCCGATGCCCGACAGCCAGCCAGTAGACGCCGCTCCTACCGCCGCACCGCGGTGATCTCCCGGATCTGCCGCCGCACCGCCTCCGCCTTTCCGGTCTTCTCCAGCGCCGCCCACAGCCGCGCCACCGTGTCCGCATCCACCAGCCCAGGGGGCGAGCCCAGCTCCGGGGTGGAGAGCCCCTCCGCCTTGCGGAAGGCATCCACGGCGGCCACCGCGTCCGGCGTGTAGACCGGCGCCGTTGCGTCGCGAGCGAGCGTCTCCTGCTCCGGGCGGAAGTAGCCCAGGGCGTGCAGCATCAGCTTGAGCTGCCACACGTCCGACCCGGCGAACTGCTGCAGGGTGCGGAAGCCCAGCGTCTCCGAGATGGTGTTGTAGATCCGCCGCAGCTCGGCCACCGGCTCCGGGTGCTCGCAGACGTTGATGTCCGCCGTGACCCGGTCCGGTCGGCGGGAGCGCCCAGGACGCGGGTCGGCCACGACCACCGCCGCCGACTGCGCCCGCCCCTTGCGCGCGTCCCCGCCCGCCGCCTGCCCCGCGGCGAGCGCCTCGATCAGCCGGTCCGCCAGGTGGCGCCCGCTCCCCGCGGTGCTCTCGAAGCTCCTCGCCACCGCTTCCAGCACCTGGGGCCCCTCCAGCAGGTTCCCCTGCGTCACGTACCCGGGGCCGGCGCGGTGCCCCGCCCAGGGGTTCGTCCCCGCCCCGGTGTGCTGCGCCGAGCGGCCGTCGGACGCGACCACCCCCACCTGGCGCTGTGCGGCCAGCGTGTCCGTGGCCAGGGCGCGGCGGAGCGCCGCCTCCGGCGGGGTGCCCCGGGCGATCGCCTCCAGCAGCTCCGGGCCGTACTCCACCCGGGTGAAGGCCTGCGTCGCCACGGCGCCCACGCCGGCGCGCACGTGCGGCACCGCGTTCCCCACGCACGCCACCCGCGTGGTCACCGCCACCCCGGTCTCCCCGGTGGCGGTGTCCACCGCCGCGATGGAGAAGGTGCTGAAGCGCAGGGCCTCGCCCCAGGCGGCGGGCTCCTGGGCGGAGAGGCGGGCGGACGGGAGCGCGAGCGCGGCGGCGAGCGCCAGGAGGATCCGGTGCATCACGGGTTCGGCGTGTGGCGAGGGTGGCGCAGGAGACGGACGGGGCAGGGTAAGCGTCCGTCCGCGCCGCGGCAAGACGCGCGAGGGGCCGCCCCCGTACGGGAGCGGCCCCTCGTCGTCCGTCGTGTCCAGCAATCCGCCCGCTACTTCACGATCGCGTCCACCGAGCCGGAGGTCACCGGGTGGTAGAGCGGGCGCGCCTGCTGGTAGATGCGGCGGGCGAGGGTCTGCCCCCACTCCCCCTGCTCCATCAGGCTGGCGAAGAGCGGCCGCACGAACTTGCGGCGCCCCTGGCTGGTGAGGAACCGCTCCAGCGCGGGCACCGCCGGCTGGTAGCGGTTGCGCACCGCGGTCTGGAGCCAGGCGAAGAGGATCTCGCTGTTCCCCTGCTGCGAGAGCCGGAAGGTGCGGTCCAGGTCCGCGAGCTGCGCGGGGGTGAGCCGCTGCGGGAGCGCGCCCATGAAGCGCTGCCACTCCTGCGTCGTCCACCCCTCCGTGCGGAGCTGCGCCGCGGGCGTCCCGGAGGCGAATCGCCGCGCCTCGGCCTCCACCCGCGCGAAGGCGTCGGACTGGCGGACCACCGCGTTCTCCGGGATTCCCGTCCCGTATACCCACTCCTGGATCCCGATACGCTGCTCCAGCGCCGCGTCGCCGCGGATCAGGTGGGTGCGCAGGTCCTCCAGGAAGCGCTCCGTGGTCATGGGCCGGAAGGCGTGCCGGTCGAAGTACCCGCGCAGGTACGCGTCCCAGCGCTCGCGCCCCACCGCCTCCTCGATGGTGCGCAGGAAGGTGGCGCCCTTCTCGTAGGCGATCTCCGTCATCCCGGCGTCCGGGTCGCGCCCCGCCAGCTCGATGTGCAGCCGCGTGTCCGCCGCGCTCTCCCCGCCCAGCGACTTCACTTCCTCCTGGAGCTCCTGCCACCCCAGGTTCGCCAGCATGGCGGCGCGCTCCTTCCCGTAGAGCGCCTCCATGATGCGGTTCTCGAAGTAGGTGGTGAACCCCTCGTTCAGCCAGAAGTCGTTCCAGGTGGCGTTGGTCACCAGGTTGCCGGACCAGGAGTGCGCCAGCTCGTGCGCCACCAGCGACACCAGCGAGCGGTCGCCCGCCAGGATGGTGGGGGTGGCGAAGGTGAGCCGCGGGTTCTCCATCCCCCCGAACGGGAAGGAGGGCGGGAGCACCAGCAGGTCGTACCGCCCCCAGCGGTAGGGGCCGTACAGGCTCTCCGCCACCGTCACCATCTTCTCCACGTCCGCCAGCTCGTGCGCCGCCTTCTCCAGCATCGCCGGCTCGGTGTAGACCCCGGTCCGCGGCCCCAGCGCGCGGAACGCCAGGTCGCCCACGCCCAGCGCGATCAGGTACGGCGGGATCGGCTGGTCCATCCGGAAGCGGAAGGCGCGGCCGCCCTGCGCCGGCTCCCCCTCGGGGGTGAGCATCTCGGCGCTCATCACCGCCTTCAGCTCCTCCGGCACCACGATGCGCGCGGAGTACGTCTGCCGGATCCCGGGTGAGTCCTGCGTGGGGATCCAGGTGCGGGTGAGGATCGCCTGCCCCTGAGAGAACAGGTACGGGTGCTTCTTCCCCGCCGTCTGCGCCGGGGCGAGCCACTGCAGCGCGCTCGCCTGCGGGCTGGTCTCGTAGCGGACCACGATCTTCTCGGTGCCCCGCGGGAGCTGCACGGTCAGCGGGGTCCCCAGGACGGAGTCCGGCTGCCCCAGCGACCACTGCAGCGGCGCCCCCGCGGCGGTGGTCACCTGCTGGATGGTGAGGTCCCGCGTGTCGAGGATGATCCGGTCCGCGCCGGGCGCCGTCTCCACGTCGAGCGTGGCGGTGCCGGAGAGCTTCTTCGCCGCGAAGTCGGTGCGCAGGTCCAGGTCCACGTGCGTGACGCGGGCCTCCTCCGGCCGGGCGTAGGAGTGGACGTCGCGGACCGGGGGAGGCGCGGGCGCCTCCGTGGCCGCGGCGGGTGCCGGGATGCTCTCGGGCGCGGCGGTACCGGGGGCGCAGGCCGCCAGCGCGCCCAGGCAGGCCAGCGCGGCGCCCCCCGCCGTGCGGCGGGCGAGCACGGAGCGGAGCAGGGCTACGAATTGCATTCGGTGCTCTTCTTCGGGTGGTGGAGGACCGCGGGCCGGCGCCCGGG
>DASYWD010000396.1 GCA_035936415.1 Longimicrobiaceae bacterium | reverse complement strand
AGGCTTCTGCCCCAGAACAGGAAAGCGGAGCCGAGAGGTCTCGACTCCGCTCTACCGCATTCGGGCTGCAATCTGCTTCCTCTGCCTGAGTCTCCGAACTTCGCTCCTACCTCATTTCCAAAGTTCGGGATGACTCATGTCTTCGCTTTTCACGGCGGGGGGAGGCGGAGCGTGAAGGCGCTCCCGGAGCCGGGGGCGCTCTCCACCCGGACCTCCCACCCCAGGAGCATGGCGAGGCGCCGGGTGATCCCCAGCCCCAGCCCGACCCCGTCCGCGCGGCGGGTGAGCGGCTCCTCCGCCTGCCAGAAGGGCTCCCAGATGCGCTCCAGGTGCTCGGGCTGGATCCCCACCCCCGTGTCGCGCACCGTGACCTCGGCGGATCCGTCCGACCCGCGCCGGGCGGTGAGGCGCACCTCGCCGCGCTCCGTGAACTTGACGGCGTTGGAGAGGAGGTTCTGCACCACCTGGCGCGCCTTGACGGCGTCCACCTCCCGGATCCAGGCGCCCGGCGGGAGCTCCACGGCAAAGGCGAGCCCCTTCTCTGTCGCGGCGGCCTCCGCGGGGGCCGCCGCGTCGCGGAGGAGGGCCGCCAATTCCGTCGGCTCGGCGCGCACCTCCTCTCGGCCGGCCTCCATGCGGGTGAAGGCCAGCACCTGGTCGATCATCGCCCCCAGCCGGCGCGCGGCGTCGCGGATCCGCCCCAGGTGGCGGTGCTGGGCGTCGGGCAGGGGCCCGACGTCGCCGTCGTAGAGGAGGTCCGCGTAGCCGGTGATCACGTTGAGCGGGGTCCGCAGCTCGTGGCTCATCACCGCCAGGAAGTCGGACTTGGCGCGGCTGGCGGCCTCGGCCCCGGCGCGGGCGGCCTGCTCACTGCGCAGCAGCACCTCGCGCTCCGCCTCGGCCCGATTGCGCCCGGTGACGTCCTGCGCGATGGCGTACACGCCCAGGATCTCCCCCTCCACCACGATGGGGAACACCGTGGCGCTCGCCTCCACCCGCCGTCCGTCGCGGTGCCGGAGCGCCACCTCCAGCGGCTGCGGCTCCCCCGCGGCGGCGCGCCGGAAGCACGCGCGGGCGCGCCCCCGGTCCCCGCGCGCCAGCAGGTCGGTGAAGCCGGCGCGGAGCAGCTCCGCCTCCGGGTGGCCGCACATGGCCTCGGCGGCGGGGTTGGCGCTGCACAGCCGCCCCTCCAGGTCGAACGAGCAGACCGCGGCGGGGTTGTACTGGAAGAGCGAGCGGAGGCGCTGCCGGCTCTCCTCGTACTCCTGCGCCACCCGCTTGCGGTCGGTGAGGTCGCGGGTGATCTGCCCGATCCCCAGGAGCCGGCCGTGCTCGTCCACGACCGCGGTGAGCACCACCGAGGCCCACAGCCGCGAGCCGTCGCGGCGGATCCGCCAGGCCAGGCTCTCGTGGCGCCCGTCGCGCAGCGCCGCGTCCAGCTCCCGGCGGGGGACCCCCTGCAGCGCGTCCCCCGGGGGGTAGAAGACGGAGGCGTGCACCCCCAGGATCTCGCCCTCGCCGTATCCCAGGATCCGCTCGGCGCCCTCGTTCCAGCTCGCCACCCGCCCCTCCGGGTCGAGCATGATGATGGCGTAGTCGGTGACGTTCTCCACGAGCAGGCGGTACAGCTCCGCCGTCCCGGGGGCGGGGGGCGGGAGCGGCCTGGGGAACGGGAGGATCCCGGACATGGCGCGGAGATGGAGGGGGAGGAGGAGGCGGGACGCGGCGCGTGCCGCCCGGGTCGAGGCGACCCCGGGAAGAGCCCGGGATGGAAGGACCGGGCCGGACCGCGCCCGGGACCCCGTGCCCCCGCCAAGTCGGTGCCGGGCAGGGCGTTGCGCGCCCGGCCGGGGAG
>DASYWD010000395.1 GCA_035936415.1 Longimicrobiaceae bacterium | reverse complement strand
CACGAGGCGCTGCGCACGACCTTCTCCCTGGCCGGCGGCGAGCCGGTGCAGCGGATCGCCCCGCTCGGGGAGAGCCGCTTCCACCTGGTGGAGCACGACCTGGGCGGTCAGGCGGACGCCGAGGAGGAGCTGCGCCGCCTGCTCTCGCAGGAGTGGAGCACGCCGTTCGACCTGGAGCGGGGGCCGCTCATCCGCGGGTGCCTGGTGCGGCTCGGGGAGGAGGAGCACGCGCTGCAGGTGACCATGCACCACGTGGTCTCCGACGGCTGGTCCGCGGGCGTGTGGGCGGCGGAGCTGAGCGCGCTCTACGCCGCGTTCCGCAGCGGGGAGGCGGACCCGCTGCCGGGGCTGGCGGTGCAGTACGCCGACTATGCCGTCTGGCAGCGGCGCTGGGTGGAGGGAGAGGTGCTGCGCCAGCAGGCGGAGTACTGGAAACGGACGCTCTCCGGCGCGCCCGAGCTGCTGGAGCTGCCCACCGACCGCCCGCGTCCGGCCGAGATGGACCACGCCGGAGCGCTGCTGGGTGTGGCGCTGGACGAGGAGCTGACCGCCGGGCTGAAGGCGCTGTCGCGGCGGCAGGGGACGACGCTGTTCATGACGCTGCTGGCCGGCTGGGCGGTGGTGCTCTCGCGGCTCTCGGGGCAGGAGGATCTGGTCGTGGGCACGCCCACGGCCAACCGGGGCAGGAGGGAGATCGAGGGGCTGATCGGCTTCTTCGTGAACACGCTGGCGCTGCGCGTGGACCTCTCGGGCGCACCGACGGTGGGGGAGCTTCTGGAGCGGGTGCGGGAGCGCGCGCTGGAGGCGCAGCAGAACCAGGACGTCCCCTTCGAGCAGGTGGTCGAGGCGGTGCAGCCGGCGCGCAGCCTGGCGCACAGCCCCCTCTTCCAGGTGACCTTCGCCTCGGAGGCCGCGCCCGGGGACGAGCCGCGCCTTCCCGGGCTCCGGGTGGAGGCGATGGACCGTGCCGCGGAGCGGGTGAGCGCGAAGTACGACCTGTCGCTCTCGCTCGGGGAGTCGGAGGGGCGGATCGTGGGCGGGGCGCAGTACGCGGCGTCGCTCTTCGGCCGGAGCACGGTGGAGCGCTACCTGGGCTACCTGCGGCGGGTGCTGGAGG
The DNA here is from genome assembly GCA_035936415.1 of Longimicrobiaceae bacterium. Classification (NCBI taxonomy): domain Bacteria; kingdom Pseudomonadati; phylum Gemmatimonadota; class Longimicrobiia; order Longimicrobiales; family Longimicrobiaceae; species Longimicrobiaceae bacterium. The sequence goes on along the minus strand of DASYWD010000395.1, from coordinate 606 downwards.
AGATGGCGGCCGGGCCGGAGCGGCCGGTCGCCGGGCTGGAGATGCTTCCGGAGGAGGAGCGGCGGCAGGTGGTGGAAGGGTGGAACGCCACCGAGGCCGAGTACCCGCGCGAGCTGTGCGTGCACCAGCTCTTCGAGGCGCAGGCGCGGCGCAGTCCCGACGCGGTGGCGCTCGTCTCCGCGGGCGAGGCGCTCAGCTACGCGGAGCTGAACGCCCGGGCGAACCGCCTGGCGCACCACCTGGTCGGGCTGGGCGTCGGCCCCGAGGCGCGGGTGGCCGTCTGCGTGGAGCGCAGCGCGGAGATGGTCGTCGCCCTGCTGGCGGTGCTCAAGGCCGGCGGGGCCTTCGTGCCGCTGGACCCGGAGTACCCGCCGGAGCGCCTGGGCTACATGTTGCGCGACAGCGCCCCGGCGGCGGTGCTGACCCAGGGCCCGCTCCTGGAGCGGCTTGGGGCGGCGGAGGTGGCGGAGCTGGCGGGGGTGCCGGTGCTGGACCTGGCGGGCGATGCCGCGGCCTGGGCGCGCCGGCCGGAGAGCGACCCTGTGCGGGGGGCGCTGAGCCCGGAGCACCTGGTGTACGTGATCTACACGTCCGGGTCCACCGGCC
>DASYWD010000394.1 GCA_035936415.1 Longimicrobiaceae bacterium | reverse complement strand
GGGGCGCCGGCCCGGCGAGGCGGCGCTCCGGCGGGCCCGGTCGGCGAGCGGCTGGGACCGCTTCGAGGTGGACGCCATGGCGGGGACCGTGGTCCGGCGCGACTCGCTGGCCTGGATCGACACCGGGGCGTTCGGGAAGGGGGCGGCGCTGCGGGGGGTGCGGCGGGTCCTGGAGCGGGAGGGGGTCCGCGCCGCCCTCTTCGACTTCGGCGGGCAGCTCCTCGCCGTGGGTACGCCCCCGGGAGAGGGCGCCTGGCCGGTGGCCGTGGCGCACCCGGCCCGGCGCCGGGAGCCCTTCGCGGAGCTGCGCCTTCGCGACCGCTCCGTCTCCACCAGCTCCGCCTCCGAGCGGTGGGTGGAGGAGAGCGGGGAGCGCCTGGGGCACATCCTCGACCCCCGCACCGGGCGCCCCGTGCCGGCCTGGGGGAGCGTCACCGTGGTCGCGGAGGATGCCTTTGCGGCGGACGCCGTCTCCACCGCGCTCTTCGTGATGGGCCCGGAGGAGGGGATGCGCTGGGCGAAGGAAAGGACGGACGTCGGCGTGCTCTTCCTGGTGGAGCGCGGCGGCGCGGTTGAGGCCCGCTGGAACGCGGGGCTGGAGCCCTTCCGCACAGGGCGGGAGGGGATGATCGACATTCAAGGGAGACCCGATGCTCGCTCGGTTCCGTAAGACACTCGCACTGGGCGCGGCACTGTCCGCGCTGGCGCTTTCCGCCCCGGCCGGGGCCCAGGAGAACCCGCAGGCCCGTATCGACCGCCTGCAGCGCGAGGTGGAAGAGCTGCGCCGCGCCGTGGCGCGGCAGGACACCGCCGACGTAGCCGCGCTGCGCAGGCAGATCGAGGCGATCACCCGCGAGATCGAGGAGATGAAGCTGGGCCGCGAGGTGGCCGCCGTCGCCGCCGATACCAGCATCTACGGGCTCGCCCCGGCGGCCTCCAAGGTGTACCGGGTGCAGCAGGGCGTCTCGGTCGGCGGGTACGGCGAGTTCCTGTACGAGAACTTCTCCGAGGAGCGGGAGAACGGCGCCCCCTCCAACGCCGTGGACCAGTTCGACGCGCTCCGCGCGATCCTGTACTTCGGCTACAAGTTCAACGACCGGCTGATCTTCAACTCCGAGCTGGAGTGGGAGCACGGGAGCACCAGCCAGGGCGGCGAGGCTTCCATCGAGTTCGCGTACCTGGACTACATCCTCTCTCCCGCACTCGGGGTTCGCGCCGGGCTCCTGCTGAGCCCGCTGGGGCTCACCAACGAGCTGCACGAGCCCCCCATCTTCCTTGGGACCACGCGGCCGCTCACCGAGTCCGTGATCATCCCCACCACCTGGCGCGCCAACGGGGCCGGGATCTTCGGCGACGCGGGGCCGTTCTCGTACCGGGCGTACCTCATGACCACGCTGGACGCGGTGGGCGGGGGCACCTCGCGTGCGGGCGGCTTCAGCGCGGGCGGGCTGCGCGGCGGCCGGCAGAAGGGCGCGCGCGAGATGGCCGAGAACTTCGGGGGCGTCGCCCGCGTCGACTTCGTCGGCGTCCCGGGCGTGCTGGTGGGCGGCTCGGCCTTCCTGGGGAACACCGCCCAGGGGCGGGAGCTCCCCACCGGCGAGGAGGTCGAGGGGCGGCTGACCATCTGGGAGGCGCATGCGGACGTCAAGCTCCGCGGCCTGGACCTGCGGGCCCTCTACGCCGTCGCCACGCTGGACGACGTGGCCGAGCTGAACCGGCTGCGCAACCTCACCGGGAGCCAGTCCATCGGCGAGCGGCTCACGGGCGGCTACGTGCAGGCGGGGTACGACGTGCTCAACTTCGTGGACACCGAGCACCAGCTCGTCCCCTACTTCCGCTGGGAGCGGGTGAACACGCAGGACCGCGTCCCCGCCGGCTTCAGCATCAACCCGGCCACCGACCGCGGCGTCTTCGCCCTCGGCGCCATGTGGAAGCCGATCCCGGCGGTGAGCGTGAAGGGGGACTACCAGATGCACAGCAACGAGGCGGACACCGGTGTCAACCAGTTCAATGTCAACATCGCCTACCTGTTCTAGAGGGTCCGTGCTCCGCCGCGCGGCGGGGCTCGCCCTGGCCGCGCTCGCGCTCCTCGCCGCCTCCCCGGAAGGGGGGGCGGCGCAGGTGCTCATGAGCCAGCAGGAGGCGCTGGCGCTCGCCTTCCCCGCCCCCGCGCAGGTGGAGCGGCGCACCGCGTTCCTGGACGCGCGCCAGGCGGAGGCGGCGAGCCGGCTCGCGGGGCGCGGGGTGGAGGTGAAGCCCGGGGTGGTGACGTACTACGTCGGCCGCCGCGGCAGCACCCCGCTGGGGGTGGCGTACTTCGACGTGCACCGCGTCCGCACCCTCCCGGAGGTGGTGATGGTGGTGGTCACCCCCGACGAGCGGATCGAGCGGATCGAGGTGCTGAAGTTCGCGGAGCCGCCCCAGTACCGGGCGCCGGACGGCTGGCTGGCCCAGGTGGAGGGGAAGCGCCTCTCTCCCGACCTGGCGGTGGGGCGCGGCGTGGTGAACATGACCGGCGCCACGCTCACCGCCGACGCCGTCGTGGCGGCGTCGCGGCGGGTGCTCGCGCTGCACCGCACCATCGGCGCGTCCGGCGCGCCCCGGCCGGCGGAGCGGAAGTGAACCGGTTCGAGAAGTGGTCCGTCTGGAGCACCACCGCCGCCACCTTCCTGACCGGCGCCGGCTTCTTCTGGGCCAAGTACCTAGTGGAGGCGCGCGACCCCTGGGCGGTGGTGAACCACCCGCTGCAGCCCTGGTTCCTCAAGGCGCACATCCTGGTGGCGCCGCTCATGGTCTTCGCGGTGGGGATGATCGCCACGCGGCACGTATGGCGGCACTTCCGCAGCGGGATGCCGCACGGGCGGCGCAGCGGGATCCTGACGGCCGCCACGCTCGGCCCCATGGTGCTCACCGGCTACCTGATCCAGGCGATCACCCACGTCGGCTGGCTCCGGGCCATGGCGATCTCCCACATCGTCGTGGGGACGCTGTTCGTGCTGGGAATGGCGCTGCACCAGCCCGTGGTGCGGCACATGAAGCGGGAGGCACGCGGGGGCGGCGCGTCCCGCCGCATACCCGCCCAGCGCCGCGCCCCCCGTGCCACGGTCTGACCGCCGCCGGGGAGTGCCGCTAGCCAGCTTCCTCCAGCACCCGTTCGGCGACCCGGCGTAGCTCCTCCACCGGCTGCGCGCCCACGGCGGCGTAGCGCTCGTCGAAGACGAAGGTGGGCGTCCCGGTGATCCCCAGCCGGTGCGCGGTCGCGGTGGTCTCCGCCAGCGCCCCCTCGTAGCGCCCCTCCCGCAGCGCCTTCTCCATCCGCTCGGCGTCCACCCCGCTCTCCCGCGCGACCTCCCCCACCACGGCCGGGTCTCCCAGGTCACGCCCCTCCCCGAAGTAGGCGCGGAAGAGGGCGTCGTGGAACTCCGGGAAGCGCTCCGGCTCCTCCGCCTGCACGTACGCGCTCGCCACCAGCGCGCGATGCGTGTTGGCGACCTTCCCGAGGCTCGTGATCTCCAGCCCCTCGCGCGCGGCCTCCCGCCGCAGGTGCTCCACCATCCTCTCCCACTGCTCCCGCGGGTAGGGAAGGGCCGAGACCGGCATCCCCTCCTCCGGCACCTCGGGATGGATCTCGAAGGGCTTCCACTCCACCCGCAGCTCCGCCCGATCCCCCAGCTCCTCGCGTAGCCGGTCCAGCCTCCCGCTCCCGATGTAGCACCAGGGACAGGTGTAGTCGCTGTACACCGACACCCGCAGGACCGGGCGCTCCGTCGTCGGTTCCGTCATCCGTCCTCCATTGCGCGGGGCCCGCCCACCGGGCGGGCCCCCTGGTGTGCGGCTCAGCGCCCGGCGCTCTCCAGCGCGGGGTAGTCGACGTACCCCCCCGCGCCCCCTCCGTAGAAGGTGGACGGGTCGGGCTCGTTCAGCTCCGCGTCCTCCCGGAAGCGCTCCACCAGGTCGGGGTTGGCGAGGTAGAGCCGCCCGAAGGCGATCAGGTCGGCCTCCCCCGACCGCAGCGCCTCCTCCGCCGACTCGCGGGTGTACTCCCCGTTGCTCATCAGCGTCCCCTTGAAGACGGGGCGCAGCAGCTCGGTCGGGGTCCGCTCGCCCAGTCCCCGGGGGGCGTTGGACTGCGAGGTGTTCACCACGTGGAGGTACGCCAGCCCGAAGCGGTTCAGCTCCCGCGCCGCGTGGGTGAAGGTCTCCGCCGGGTCCTCGTCGCTCATGTCGTTGAAGGTCCCCCCGGGAGAGAAGCGCACTCCCACGCGGTCGGCTCCCCAGACGTCCACCGCCGCCTCCGTGACCTCCAGGAGGAGGCGCACCCGCCCCTCCACGGAGCCCCCGTAGCGGTCGGTGCGCTGGTTGGTCCCGCTCTGCAGGAACTGGTCGATCAGGTACCCGTTGGCCCCGTGCACCTCCACCCCGTCGAAGCCGGCCCGCCTGGCGTTCTCCGCCCCGCGCCGGAACTGCTCCACCACCTCCCGGACCTCATCGGTCGTGAGCGCGCGGGGCGTCTCGAAGGGCTTCAGCCCCTCGGAGGTGAAGGCCTGGCCCGCGGGGCGGATGGCCGACGGCGCCACCGGCAGCTCCCCGCCGTGGAAGGAGGAATGCGAGATCCGCCCCACGTGCCAGAGCTGCAGGAAGATGCGCCCGCCTTCCGCGTGTACCGCGTCGGTGACCTTGCGCCACCCCTCTACCTGCGCCTCGGAGTGGATCCCCGGGGTCTCCGGGTAGCCCTGGCCCAGTGGGGTGACCTGCGTCGCCTCCGAGATGATCAGCCCGGCCCCGGCGCGCTGCGCGTAGTAGGTGGCGTTCAGCTCTCCCGGGACGGTGCCGGCGGCGCGGTTGCGGGTGAGCGGCGCCATGACCAGCCGGTTGGGAAGGTGCAGGGGGCCGAGACGATAGGGTTCAAACAGCTCCATGGTCGTTGTCCTTTCGGGTTCATGCACGCGGGTCAGGCCTCGCCGCGCGCGGGATAGTCGTTGTCGAGGACGAAGTCGCTGTAGCGTGTTCTGGAATGATCGTTCAAGAATGGTGCCAAAAAATCAGCCCACCACGCGGAGGGTCACGTCCACCACGTCCCGCAGCGTCCCACGCTCCGCGCCCGACCGGGCCAGGACGCGAAGCCCCTGGATGCTGCTGGTGAGGAAGCGCGCCACCGCCCGCGGGTCCAGGTCGCCGCCGAACTCCCCGTGCTCCCGGGCCCGGGTGAGCGCCGTGCAGAACGCCTCCTCCACCCGCCCGAAGGCCGCTGCCACCCGGGCGGCCACGCGGGGATCGCGGGGGGCGAGCTCCACGGCCGAGTTGGTGGTCAGACACCCCCGCCGGGGAGAGCAGGAGGCGGCCTCCTGCACCACCTCGTCGAAGATGCGGCGCAGCACCTCCCGGAGCGCTCCCTCCTCTTCCAGGCGCTCCACCACGCGGCTCACCCACACCCGCTCGTAGCGGTCCAGCGCGGCCAGGAAGAGAGCGTGCTTGTCGCCGAAGGTGTCGTACAGGCTCCCCCGGTGGATCCCCATGGCCTCCACCAGGTCCTGCATGGAGGTGGCTTCGTAGCCGTGCGTCCAGAACGCCTCCAGCGCCCGGTCGAGCACCTCGTCGCGATCGAACTCCTTGGGTCGTGGCATCCTGGATCCCGGGAAGGGGTTTTCGCACCCAATCTGCCGACTAGGTGCCGGGCCATCAAGGCTCCGCCCCCGGGAAACGACTGTTTTCAGAACGTTCAGTATTGACTTAATGTTCTGAACGCGATAGCTTGCTGCCCGATCGAGGCGACCCGAACCCGGAGCGGTGATGCACCAGGCTGCACAGAACTTCGTCGAGCGGATGGGGCTGATGATGGAGGCCGATGGCCTTCCGCGGAGCGCGGGGAGGATCTTCGGCTTCCTGCTGCTGGCCGAGACCCCCTTCTCGCTGGACGAGATGGCCGAGCAGCTCCAGGTGAGCAAGGCCTCGGTGAGCACCAACGCCCGGCTCCTGGAGCAGGTGGGGCTGCTGGACCGCATCAGCGCCCCGGGCGACCGGCGCGACTTCTACCAGATGCGCCCGGACGCCTGGGAGCGGATGCTGGAGGTGGCGCGGAAGCGCTGGGAGACCATGCGGAGCGTCCTGGTGGAGGGCGAGGCCACCCTCCCCCCGGAGATGGAGGGCGCCCGCGCCCGCCTGGCCGAGGCCGCGCGCTTCCACGCCTTCCTGCTGGAGGAGGGCGACACGCTGGTGGACCGGTGGCGTGCGGGGCGTGCCGCGGAGGTCCCCGCGCCGGAGCGCAGGGTCTCGTAGGGGAAGCCGTTCCAGAACACTTTCCATTGCCGGATAGATGACGCGAAACGCAGGGTGGAGGCATGGTTGGCGCGGCGCGGCCGCTTCGGCGGCCGCGGTGGCGCTCTGCGCGGGAACGCTGGGGGCGCAGACCCCGCAGCCCCGCGCGCTCTCGCTGACCGAGGCGCTGGGGATCGCCGCGTCCGCCAGCGAGCAGGTGGAGATCGCGCGCGCCGGGGTGACC
>DASYWD010000393.1 GCA_035936415.1 Longimicrobiaceae bacterium | reverse complement strand
CCCTTCGCCGGGGCGGTCTGAGCGGCGGCCGACGCGCTCGCCGCCGCCTGCAGGATGCAGAGCAGGAAAAGGGGGTTCCGCAGGGCCTTCACGGGGAAACCTTCGGGGTGGCACGCCCCCGGTGGGGCACGTAGATTCGGGCGTGGAAGGATTCCAGGATAGACACGGCACGACCCGCTGTCAACCGGCCCATTCAGACCGCGCCCGCGACCCGACCGATGCCCGATCATCCCAAGCCTCTGCCTGACAACGAGATGGACGCCCCCGACGCCCCGCGCGTGGCGCTGGTGATCCTGGACGGCTGGGGGCTGCGCGAGCCTGCCGACGACAACGCGGTCACCCGCGCCGACGCGCCCGCCTGGCGGCACCTGTGGGAGGAGGGTCGCTACCCCCGCGCCACCCTCGCCACCCACGGCCCGGCGGTGGGGCTCCCGGAAGGCCAGATGGGGAACTCCGAGGTGGGGCACCTGAACCTGGGCGCCGGGCGGGTGGTGATGCAGTCGCTGCTCCGCATCTCCCGGGCGATCGAGGAGGGCGAGCTCGACCTGAACCCCGCCTTCCGGGAGCTGATCGGGGCGGTCAGGGAGCGCGGCGCGGCGCTGCACCTGATGGGGCTGATCGGCCCCGGCGGGGTGCACGCGGTGGACGCGCACCTCCTGGCGCTCTGCGAGATGGCGAAGAGGCACGGGCTGCCGCGGGTGCGGATCCACGCCTTCCTGGACGGGCGCGACACCCCTCCGCAGTCCGCGCGCGACTTCCTCACCGAGCTGATGGGACGCGCCAACCACGGGGACGGCTGCGCGGTCGCGACGGTCATGGGGCGCTACTGGGCCATGGACCGCGACCGGCGCTGGGACCGCACCGAGAAGGCCTACCGCGCCATGGTCCATGGCGAGGGGATCCCGGTCACGGACCCGGTCGCGGCCATCGGCGAGGCGTACGCCTCCGGCGAGACGGACGAGTTCGTGCAGCCGCGGGTGGTAGTGGACGCGGACGGAGAGCCCCTGGGTCGGATCCGCGACGGCGACGGGGTGATCTTCTTCAACTTCCGGGCGGACCGCGCGCGGCAGATGACGCGCGCCCTGGCCGACGCGGAGTTCTCCGGCTTCGACCGCGGCGAGGGCCACCCGGAGGTGGAGGTGGTCACCATGACGCAGTACGACGAGGAGTTCCCCCTTCCGGCGGCGTTCCCCCCGCAGCCGATGGACAACATCCTCTCCGAGGTCCTCGCGGCGCACGGCAGGACCGGATTCCGCACCGCCGAGACGGAAAAGTACCCGCACGTGACCTACTTCTTCAACGGCGGCGTGGAGGACCCCCCGCCGGGGGAGGACCGCCGCATGGTGGCCTCGCCCAGGGTGCCCACCTACGACCTGCAGCCGCAGATGAGCGCGCCCGAGGTGACCGAGGGGCTGGTCGAGGCGATCCGCTCCCGGCGCTACGACGTGCTGGTGTGCAACTTCGCCAACCCGGACATGGTGGGGCACACCGGCGTCCTGGAGGCGGCGGTCCGGGCCGTGGAGACGGTGGACGCCGGGCTGGCGGCCACGCTGCAGGCGTGCCGGGAGACGGGGACCACGCTGATCGTGACCGCCGACCACGGCAACTGCGAGCAGATGTGGGACCCGACGACCAACGGCCCCCACACCGCGCACACCACCAACCCGGTGGGGATCGTGCTCGTGGAGCCCGAGGGACGGCGGACCGCCGCGGGGCTGGAGCACGGCGCCCTCTGCGACGTGGCGCCCACCATCCTGGGCCTGCTCGGCGTCCCGCAACCGAAGGAAATGACCGGCAGGGACTTGCGCCGCCCGAGGTGAGACGCTTGCGGCCAGCGGGGAACAAAGACTAGCTTCGCGACGTTACATCGGTCCCGGACGCCCGCCGTCCGGGACCGTCGACTTCCGGCACCGGCCGTGGGCCCTGTGCCGACCACGCACATCGAAGACGAACATGCGACGCACGCTGATCGCGGCTCTGGCTCTCGGCTCGCTCCTGGGGAGCGCGTCCGGCCTCCGGGCGCAGACCATCCCTTCCCCCATCCGCTACGTCGAGCAGAAGCACTCCGTCGGCGTTTCCGCGGGGTATCTGTTCACGGACCCCGCGGTCGAGATCAACGAGGCGCAGATCGAGCTGGGACCGCAGTCGGGCCCGCTGGTGAGCGCCCGCTACAACATCCGCTTCGGCGGCCCGCTCTCCGGCGAGGTGCGGGTGGGGTTCAGCCCCACCGAGCGGAAGGTGTACGCGCCCACGGGCGAGACCAACCCGCAGCTGTTCGTCCCGACCGAGGTGGGGACGGAGAGCGCGCAGCTCGTCATGGCGGACGCGGGGCTCGTGTTCCACCTCACGGGGCCGCGCACCTGGCACCGGCTGGCGCCGTACCTGGTCGGAACCGGGGGGCTCGCCAGCGACCTGAACCGCGGCTCCGATCTGGAGGCGAACATCACGGAGGGCGCGCAGTACGACTTCGGCCCCAGCTTTGCATTGGGTCTGGGGCTCGGGACGGACTGGTTTCCGACCCGGCGCCTGTCCGTACGGCTGGAGGGGCGGGACCGCCTCTGGAAGATCGAGGCTCCCCCGGGATTCGCGAACCCGGCCGGGAAGCGGAGCATCTCCGAGTGGACCCACAACTTCTCCGTAACCCTGGGGGCGGCGCTCCACTTCTGACCGCACCGGGAGGCCTCGATGGCTCAGGACTTCGACGAGCTCTTCTTCGACTTCGAGAACATGACGGACGACGAGATCTACGATGTCGTCGTGCAGCAGCTCCGCGAGTATCCGGCCATCGACGAGGGGTGGATCGAGGTACGGGTCGTCGACGGCCGGGTCACCCTCGGCGGGCGGGTGGGAACCGACGCCGAGAAGCAGATCGCGGAGAAGGTGGTCGTGGAGACGCTGGGGATCGCGAACTTTTCCAACGAGTTGGTGGTCAGCGAGACGGTACGCGGCAGCGTCCCCGAGGCCGCAGACGAAGCCGCAGCGTACGAGGCCGAGTTCGACGACCACCTGGGCGAGCCCGGCGGGAACCAGTCCGACACGGCGGAGCACCTGGTGGAGGACCTGGACACGCAGATGTACGGCACCCGCGACATGGGCGAAGCCATCGAGGAGGGTGCCCCCTACATTCCCCCCGATCGCCCGACGGCCGACGGCTACGGCTCGGAGGAGCAGCACTGACGGACGGAGTGCGAGAGTACGAAGTGCGTGAGTGCGAAAGTAGAATGGCGCCCCCGCCGGGAGATCCCGGCGGGGGCGCCGTCGTAGGCCCTCACCCGGCGGCCTGAGAGGGTGTTATGAACCGATCTCCAGCAAGGTATAGGCGCGGCTGAGCATGACGCAGGCGAAGACAACGAAATGGAGCCCGGCCAGTGTCTCGGGCAGACGCTCATAGTCGCGGGCCAGCCTGCGGAAGCGGCTCATC
>DASYWD010000392.1 GCA_035936415.1 Longimicrobiaceae bacterium | reverse complement strand
GGTCTGCGCCGCGGCGCCGGTGGCGGCCGCGAGCGCGAGCAGCGCCGCCGCGAAGGCGGCCGGTCGGATCTTCATGGAGCAGTCTCCGGATGAGAGTGGCCGCTCAGCGCCGCCCCTCGCGGCGCCAGCGGACGAAGGAGTAGGCCGCCGGGACCGCCGCGGCCACGACGAATGCCGCCACGCCCACCGCGGGGCGCACCGGCGCCGGGAGGAAGAAGGCCGCGGCGATCACCAGCCCCCCCGCCACGAACGTCCACCCCGCCAGCCGGTGCGTGTCGCGCCACACGGCGTCGCTCGCCAGCGTCCAGGGGGTGCGCACGCCCACGAACCAGTTCGGGCGCACCCGCGGCAGGTAGTTGCCCATGAGGACGAAGAGGAGCCCGGTGAGCGGCCACATGGCCCGGCCGATGTCCACCGGCCAGCCGAGCGCCGCGCCCAGGGTGAGCACCTCCAGCGCGGCCATGAAAGCCACCACGATCTCGGCCAGGAGCATCCGCGTGGGGGTGGAGCGCTCCACCTCCAGGCGGCGCGGGTCGATCCGCCCCTGGAAACGCATCACGAGCCACACCAGCGTCGCCGCGGCGGGCGCGATGAACGCCGCCGGGAAGCGCGGCCCCCACCCGTCGATCTCGCCGGAGAAGCTCCAGTGGGTCGGGACCTCCGGGGGCAGCCGGCGGAACACGGCGAGCGCGAACGCCCACATCCCCACCAGGAGCACCGGCGCGAGCGGCCTGCGGATCATCGTTCCCCTCCCGTTCCAAAAAGGTCGAGCATCCCCTGCATGAACTCGTGCATCACCGTGGTGTCGAGCGAGTACACCAGGTGCTTCCCCCTGCGCTCCACCGTCACCAGCTCCGCCTCCCGCAGCACGGCCAGGTGGTGGGAGACGGAGGCTGCCGTGATGGGGAAGCGCCCCGCGATCTCCCCCGCCGTCAGGTCGCCCCCGCGCAGCGCCCGGAGGATCTCCCGGCGCGTGGGGTCTGCGAGGGCGCGGATCGTCCGGTCGAGCATGCGGTTGCGCGGGGAGCAGAACAATTAGACGACTTTCTAAATGTTCTTCGCGGGGCGCCGGATGTCAAGCGGACCGTGCGGCGGGAGGGTGCAGGCGTGCCGTTCACCCCTTTCTGCGCCTTGGCGCGTTTCTGGCACTTTCAGGAGCCGGGAACGACAGGCCGTACGACCTCATCCCCGCACCCGGGGCCGCGCCGATGCTGAAGACCCTGACCCTCCACTTCGGACCCAGCGGGAGCGTGCTCCCCCTCGAGCTCGCCCCCGGACCGATGACCGTTTTCGTGGGACCGAACAACTCCGGGAAGAGCCTCGCCCTCCGCGAGCTGGAAGAGTACCTGGAGACGGGGGGCGCCAGCGACCGCCGGATCGTGGCGCGCATGGAGCTGCACCTTCCCGGTGCGGAGGAGGCCGCGGAGATGGTGGAGGCCCGGCGGGTGGAGGGCGACCACGGGCCCGCGGGGTGCGTGCGGGTGTCGCGCCTGAAGCCCATGGGCGCGTACGTGAAGAAGCGCGCCACCGACGTGGAGGACCCGCCCACGGACCAGCTCATCGACCTGGCCGAGGTGCTCCGCATCCTGGGCTCCGACGAGGACCCGGACGAGGAGGAGGTTGCCCGCCTCTGCCGCGACTTCTTCGCGCTCTTCACCATCCGCCTGGACGGGCGGACCCGGCTGGCGCTCACCTACCCGCGCCCCCTGGGCGACCTGCAGCTCCACCCCACCAACCACCTGGCGGCGCTCTTCCGCGACGACGAGGCCCGCGCCCGCATCCGCGAGGTGACCGTGGAGGCGTTCGGGCTGCATTTCGTGCTGGATCCCACCGGGGGGACGCACCTGCGCATCCGCATGTCGCGCCGGGCGCCGGACGCCGCCTGCGAGGAGCAGGGGCTGGACGAGCGGGCGCGCGACTTCCACGCCGGGGCCACCGACATCGCCGAGATGAGCGACGGGGTCAAGGCGTTCACCGGCCTCACGGCCGCGGTGCTGAGCGCGGACTACCGGATCATGCTGGTGGACGAGCCCGAGGCGTTCCTGCACCCGCCGCTCGCCCGCAAGCTGGGGAAGCGGCTGACGCAGCTCGCCGCGGACCGCGACGCCCGGGTGCTCGCGGCCACCCACAGCCCGGAGTTCCTGATGGGGTGCGTGCAGGCGGGGAAGCGCGTCAACATCGTCCGCCTCACCTACAAGGGCGGGGTGCCGAGCGCCACCCTCCTGCGCGCCGACAGGCTGCACTGCATGATGCGCGACCCGCTGCTGCGCTCCAACGGGGTGCTGGGGGCGCTCTTCCACGAGGGCGCCGTCGTCTGCGAGGCGGACGCGGACCGGGTCTTCTACCAGGAGGTCAACGAGCGGCTCCTGGCGGAGGGGCGCGGCGGCGCGGACGGCTGCGTGTTCCTGAACGCCCAGAACAAGCAGACCATCCGCCGCATCCTCCGCCCCCTGCGGGAGATGGGGATCCCCGCGGCGGCGGTGGTGGACCTGGACATCTTCAAGGGGAAGGAGGACTTCCGCGACCTGCTGCGCTCCGCCTTCGTCCCCGCGGTGTTCGAGGAGCACTGGGAGCGCACCCGCGCCGCGCTCCAGCAGAAGCTCCGGGGCGACGACTACAAGGCGGGCGGCATCTACAACCTGCCCCGCGAGCACCGCGCCGCCGCGGAGGTTCTCCTGGACGGCCTGGCGGGCTACGGCATCTTCGTGGTCCCCACCGGCGAGCTGGAGTGCTGGCTCACGCACCTGGAGGTGGGCGGCCACGGGCCGGAGTGGCTGACGCAGGTCTTCGAGCGGATGGGGACGGACTCGTCGCAGCCGAGCTACCTGCGCCCGGGCGACGGCGACGTGTGGCGCTTTATGGAGCGGCTGGCGGCGTGGATCGGAGACCCGCTCCGCCGGGGGATGGCCGACGACGCCATCCCGCTGGACCACCTCCTCCCCCCGCCGCCGGAGGAGGACGAGGCCGGGCTGGAGGCGATGGAGGAGATGGACGTGCCGGAGGCGCTTCCGCAGACGGCCGCGTGAGCGGCGCCGGGGGCGGCGCGGGCTCGAAACTTGCACTTCGCCCCCGGCCGTGGTGCCGTTCGATCGAACGGAGACGCTCCCGTCCGTACCCAACGCCGGGATAGCAGAGGTACGAGGATCGGCCGCCCGGTGGCCACCTGGGTGGGCGGACCGTGAGGGAGACCCGGCCTCCGGAGTCGAGGCACCCGTGGGGCGCTGCGGCGTGGTCCGGAAGACACGCGGGGAGAGGCAGGTCCAGAGACGAGGTCTCCCGCGGCGGCGTGCAGGCGAGCCCGCAGGGCTGACGAAGGCTGCACCGCCGCCTGCCGGTTCGAGTCCGGCCGGCGTTCCCTGGGACCGGCCCCCGAGAGGGCGGCCGGTCCCTTCGTGTCTGCGGACCGTGCCTCCGCTGCCGCGCCCGCGCCCGCCCGAACCCGTGGAGGAGCGTATGCACCGCATCCTCGCCGTCCTGCTCACGGCGGCGGCCTGCCGGCCCGCCCCGGAGGTGGAGTTCGTGGCCACGCCGCTCTCCCCGGCCGAGGTGGAGGCGTGGTCCGCCGCCGCCATCCGCAGCGCGCACCACGAGATCACGGTGCGCCGCACCATCACCACCGGGTCCTGGTGCCGGACGCTGAACGCGGACGCGGTGCGGACCGGGAGCGAGATCACGCTGCGCGTGGTCGCCCGCGAGGCGGGGGACGACTGCCCCCCGGGGGAGGGGACGTGGGGGTACATGGCCATCATCCGCGACCTCCCCTCGGGGCGGTACGACCTCCGGGTGGTGCACACCTTCGCGACCCCGGGCCGCCCTTCGCGCCTGGTGCTCCGCCACCCGGTGCTGGTGGAGTGACCCGTCCCGCCACCGCCCCGATACGCTACCGCACGCACCCGGTCGAATGAGCTCGGCACTGGTCCTGATCGTGGTCGTCGTGGGCGGCTACCTGGCGGCGCACGTGGCGTCCGGGTGGCTGGCGCGCCGCTTCCTCATCGTCTCGGGCGCGGAGTACCTCCTCCTGGGGATCCTGCTGGGGCCGCAGGTGTCCGGGCTGATCGGCGCCGACGTGTTCGGCGGCTTCGCCCCCTTCCTGACGCTGGCGCTGGGGTGGGTGGGGGTGGTGGTGGGGGCGCAGTTCTATCTCCCGGAGCTGGTGCGCATCCCCGCGGCGCAGTACCGCATCGCCTTTTTCGAGGCACTGCTCACCCTGGCCGCCGTTTCCGCGGCGCTGACGCCGATCTTCTTCTGGCTCTTCCCGACGACGCCCCTGGAGGCCGTGATCCCTGCCGTGGCGCTGGGGGCGGTCGCCACGGGCTCCGCGCCCACCGGGATCGCCCTGGTGGCCCGGCGGCTGGGGGGCCAGGGCCAAGTGGTGCGGCAGCTCCAGCTCACCACCGCGATCGACGCGCTGGTGGCGATCGTCGCGTTCAGCCTCCTCCTCACCGTCAGCCACGCGCCCCCCGCGGGGAACGTGCGCCCCCCGACGGCCACGGAGTGGGCGGTGATCAGCGTGGCCATCGGCGTGGTGGGGGGGACGCTCTTCCACCTCTTCCTGGGAGAGGAGCGCAAGGTGGACCGCCTGTTCATCGGCCTCGCGGGGGCCACCATCCTGGCCAGCGGGGCGGCGGCGTACCTGGGTCTCTCGCCGCTCCTCCCCACCATGCTGATCGGGGCGATCCTGGCGAACACCTCCGGGAACCGCGACGAGATCCGCCGGGCGCTGGGGATGGTGGAGCGCCCGCTCTACTTCGTGCTGCTGATCTTCGCGGGCGCCGCGTGGGCACCCAGCACCCGCGCCTGGCTCCTCCCGGTGCTCGCCTTCCTGGCGGTGCGCACCCTCGGCAAGGTGGGAGGCGGCTACCTGGCGGCCCGGCTGAACGGCGCCCACGGGGTGCTGGGTTGGGGGTGGGGGCGGGCGCTCCTGGGGCAGGGCGGGCTGGCGGTCGCCATCGCGCTGAACTACATGCTGCAGGGGGAGACCCCGGCGGTGAACGTGGTCTTCACCGCTGTGCTGGTCTCGGTGCTCCTCACCGACGTGGCCTCGGCGCGGATCGCGGAGGGGGTGGTGGACTCGGCCCGGCGGAGGCGCGCGGCGACGTACGCGGCGGCGGCAGCGCCGCGGACGGAACGGCCCGCGGCGGAGGAGGCGTAGTGCGGAGGCTCTTCATCCTGGCCCTTCTCCTGGGGGGGATGCAGCTCATCTTCCCCCTGGGATCGCAGGGGCGCGGCTCGCAGGCGCTCCTCTCCTTCGGCTTCCTGATCCTGGCCGCCTACACCGTGGGGGAGCTGGCGACCACGCTCCGCCTCCCCAAGATCGTGGGATACCTGGTGGCCGGGGTGGTCTTCGGCCCGTACGTCCTGGGCACCGTGACGGTGGAGGGCGCGCAGCGCCTGGCCCCGGTGAGCCAGCTCGCCATCGCCCTGATCGCCTTCCTGGCGGGGGCGGAGCTGCGCTGGGGCGAGGTGAAGGAGCGCGGCCCGCTCCTCCTCAAGATGATGTCCGCGGAGCTGGTGGTGGCCTTCACGGCGCTCTTCGGGCTCCTGTACGGGTTCCGGGACTTCGTCCCCTTCCTGAGCGGCGCGCCGGACGCGCAGGTGCTGGCCTTCGCCCTCCTCTTCGCGGCCATCGCCATCGTGCACTCGCCGGCGGTCACCATGGCGCTGCTCACGGAGACGGGGGCGCGCGGGCCGGTGACCCGCACCACCCTGGGGATCGTGCTGCTGTCGGACGTGGCGGTGGTGCTCTTCTTCAGCGCCGCCCTGGCCGTGGCGCGGGCGCTGGTCCCCCCCTCGGGGGCCGCCGGGGGGACCTCGGTGCTGCTGGTGCTCTGGGAGATCGGGGGCGCGCTGCTGGTGGGGGCGCTGCTGGGAGGGGTGGTGGCGCTCTACCTCCGCTACGTGGGGCGGGAGCTGGTGTTCTTCGCCATCCTGGTGGCGTTCTTCGGGCTGGAGATCGCCCGGCTGGCGCACGTGGAGGTGCTGCTCACCCTGCTGGTGGCCGGCTTCGTGACCGAGAACGTCTCGCGCGAGGGCGAGGGCGAGGAGCTTCTGCACGCCATGGAGCGCTCGGCGGCCCCCGTGTTCGTGGTCTTCTTCGCGCTCTCGGGGGCGAAGATCCAGGTGGCGCAGGTGGCGGCGCTCCTCCCCCTGGTCATCCCCCTCGCGCTGGTGCGGGCGGGGGCGATCTGGGCCGGGATGCGGCTGGGCGGGCGGTGGGCCGGAGCGGGGGAGCCGGAGCGGAAGTACGCCTGGATGGGGCTGATCTCCCAGGCGGGGGTGGCGATCGGCCTCGCCACCATCGTCACCGAGGCGTACCCGGAGCAGGGGGCGGCCCTCGGCACGCTGCTGCTGGCGCTGATCGCCGTCAACGAGACGGTGGGGCCCATCCTGTTCCGGCGCGCGATCTACGCCAGCGGGGAGGCGGCGCCGGAGAGCGAGGGCGCGAAGCCGGCATCCGGGGCGCGGGCGGCGGCGAGCCATTAGCTTCCGCGCGTGGCGGTCGGGGGCGGGGGTAGTCTCCGGAAAAAGCCAAACTCGCTGCGCTCGAACACAAGGCTTTTTCCTCCGACCACCCCCACCCCCTCCCTGCAACCCTCTCCGCGATGGTGCCGAACTGCAGGTGCAGTGCTCCCCTCTCCCGCTTGCGGGGGAGGGGCCGGGGGAGGGGGCTCTGCCAACTCGCCCCGATGCCACCCCGGCGGGAAGCCCTCCCCCAGAATTGGGGGAGGGTGGCGGCTCTCAGGCCGCCGGGTGGGGGCCCCTCAGAGCCGGGGCGGCGGAAAGGTGGCCTCCACCGCCCCGGCGGCGGCGACCATCTCGCGGGCGGCGGCCGTGTAGCGGGCGAGCGAGAGGAGGCTCCCGCGGGCCAGGCGGAGGCGCCCGGTCATGACCGCGGTGATGGGGTCCAGCTCGCCGTCCAGGATGTGCCGCCAGGCGGCCGGGGTCGCGCGCATGACGTACGACACCTGCGCCATGTCGTCCTCGGTGGCGCGCCGGGTGCCGCGGCACTCTCCGCGGTGCAGGTCCAGCAGGAAGGCGCGGTCCTCCTCCACCCCCAGCGCGGGATCGCGCTCCATCACCAGCACCACCGGGGCCTCCCACTCCGCCGCGGCGCCCCGGTACACTTCGCGCCGGTTCAGCTCGTCGCAGCAGGCCTGGCTCCACTCCTCCGTGAACACCTCCATCGGACCGGTCCTCGAGTGCGGGTGCGGGTGCCGTCCGGGCGCCGGACGGCCGGAGGGGAAAGGGTACGCCGCACCGCCCGGAAGGGCAACCGCACCGGGGCGCGCGGAACCTCGGCGCCCGTGTGTGGCGAAAGATGGACAGGTCGCGTGCACGGGCGGGGACGCCCCGGGAACGCGCCCACCCGCAAAGCCTTGTCCTGTCTCGCGTTCGGCTGCCGCGGCGCTGGCACGCATCTGTCAGTAAGAAGCGCGGGGGGGGATGCCGTCCCCCCGTTCACTCCAATGGACCGGAGGGAGAACTATGGCACAGATTCGTGAGGAAGCGGTGCGGGCCGGCGCGGCGGTCCCGGTGGCAGGCGACCCGGCGGCAGCCGCCGTCGAGTTCCTGCGCAGGGAGCTCTCCGAAGAGGTGCAGGACCAGTTCCGTGAGGTGATCCGGGTGGACGCGCTGGGAGCGCTGGACGCCATCGTGGGGCGGGTCGTCCAGCAGATGCTGCGGTGCAACGGGTTCACCGAGCGGGTGCTGGGGGTGGAGAGCCTGGGCATCGCCTGGCGCGACCTGGTGCGCCGCGCCGTGGCCTGAGCGGCCGCGGGCGAACGGCTTGGCGGAGGGCTCCCGGGACGCGTCCCGGGAGCCCTCCGTGTGTTCGGCACCGCCGCGGCGTCCCGGAGCGTGCGGCGCGGGCCCGATCGGTACGATTGATGCACCCCGTGCCGTGAAGCACGGCATTCCCTGGACCCCGTACGGCGATGACCCGCTCCCGAGCCCTCCGCCCGCTCCTCGCCACGCCGGCGCTCGCGGCGCTCGCGGCGTGCGCCGGGCTCGGGCACGCCCCGCCCCTGCGCGACCCCGCGCTGCTGAGCGAGGCCCCGGCCTACCCCGGCGCCGGGTGCGCGGTGGAAGCGGTCCCGGAGGCGCTCCCCGCCGCGGAAGCGCTGGTGGACACCGGCGCGCTCGCCGCGGAGCTGGCGACGCTGCGGGCGGAGGGTGCGCTCCCCGCGGGACACGTCCTCTTCTCCATGGCGTACGCCCCCGACGGGGCCAACGTCCGGCGGGCGGTGATCGAGCACTCGGTGTCGCCGCGGCTGGCCGACTCGGTCCAGAAGCTGGTGTTCGCGCACCGGCGCTCGCTCCCGCCGCAGGAGGCGGAGTGGGGCGTGCGGCTGCGGATCGACCTGGACGCGGAGCCGCGGTTCCGGGTGGGGCGGCGGGAGATCTGCGCGCCGGAGCCGCGCAGGCAGGGGCTCCTCACCATGGCGGGGTGGTCGGACTCGCCGCTCCCGGACCCGTACTTCGAAACGTCCAGCGCCGCCGGCACCGTCTGGGTCCGGGTGCGGCTCGACGAGCTGGGGCGGGTGACCGACGCCCGGCTGGAGCGGGGGGTCGTGCGCCGCTGGACGACCGAGAACATGCTCCTCCACTACGTCCGCACGCTCACCTTCCGGCCGGCGGTGCAGGACGGCCGCCCCGTCCCCGGCGAGACCAGCATCCAGGTGCGCCTCCCCGGGTGACACCCCGAAACCCACGCCGTTCCTCGCAAAAGCACGCGCTACAACGACTTACCCGTCCTCCTCCGAGCTTCCGCGGAACGGTTGTTGCACTACCAAGTTACTGCGGTGCAGCCACTTATGCGATCGAGCGCCGACCGGCGCGCCACGGAGGAGATAGGCACCATGTTCAACAACCTGATCGCGTCGGAAGACAAGCGGAAAAAGGTACTGGGCCCCAGGACGCTGGTGGTCTCGGTCGCCGCGCACCTCGTCCTGCTGGGCGGGGCTTTGTACGCGGCGGCGAACGCGCCGGACCCCTCGGAGCGCAAGGTGGAAGAGCAGGTCACCTACATGGAGATCGAGCCCACCCCGCCGCCCCCGGCGCCCGAGCCGGCCCCGCCTCCGCCCCCGCCCGAGGTTGAGCCGGAGCCCGCGCC
>DASYWD010000391.1 GCA_035936415.1 Longimicrobiaceae bacterium | reverse complement strand
GCTCTACCCCGCCCCCACGCCGGTGGCCCGGGTGGCGCGCGCGGCCGAGATCCCCCGCGTGGCGCTCGCCCCGGCGGGGGCGAAGCCGGAGGCCGCCTCCGAGAACGGCTCGGTGCGCATCGAGCTGCTCGCGAGCGCCGTCCAGCCGCGCATCTTCGGGCACGGGGCGCCGGCCGGGGAGGGCTTCCTGGTGGTGCGGACGCGCTGGCGGAACGTCCACGCCAAGGCGCGCGTCGAGAAGGCGCAGATGGAGGGGAAGGCGGACCGGACCATGGGGCTCGGGAACTTCGCCTCCGGGGGCGGCGCCTCCGGAAGCACCGAGTACGTCGAGGCGGACGTCGCCTACAAGGTGCCCAAGTTCGCGGACCACGTGTACCTGGTGGCCGACGGGGTCGCCACCGCGCTCCACCCGGCCACGGAGGAGATCCCTGGGGGCGCGCGGCTGCAGCTCCCCTTCACCCTCGCGAAGCAGGGTGAGACGCGCGAGGCGCACTTCGCCTTCCTCGCCCCGACCGGTGCGAAGAACGTGGCGCTGCAGTTCTTCGACTACGACAACGGGCACGTCCTCCTCCCCATCCGCGGCAGCGCGGAGCGTGCCGCCGGGGATGGAAGTCCGCCGGGGAAGGTGCTCGACCAGGCCGAGACCGCCGCGCTCGCGCTGGCGGTGCACTCGCTCGACTTCCGGCGGGAGTACCGCGGCTCCCCGGCCCCCGAGGGGTGGCGCCACGCGGTGGTCAGGCTGGGCGGGCGGAGCCGCTCCGAGCGCGGCGGCGTGCGCGACATCGTCCAGATCGACCCGGTCAAGTTTCTCTGGCTGGAGGCGGACGGCGGGTACGTCTACCCCGCGGTGGGCGGCTCCACGACCGCCGAAGGGGTGATCCGCTTCACCCCTGAGATCTACCAGCAGCAGGAGGTGGCCTTCCTCGTCCCGGCCTCCGCCGAGCGCTTCCGGCTGGGTGTCCGGGCGAAGGACGAGGTGGTCCGGCTCGCCGCCACGGCGAAGAAGCCGGGGGGGCTCCCCCGCGCCCGGGCCAGCTACAAGGATGGAGCGACGATGGAAGTCCTCCTCCTGGGCTCGGAGCGCCGGGGCGAGCACTTGGTCCTGGACGTGGCCGTGCGCTCCCTGGTCGACAAGGGGGTGGAGATCGACGCAGACAAGCAGCTCCTCCTCGTCGCCTCCGGCGCGGAGACGCCGCCCGACATGGGGGCCACCTGGTCGCTCCCGCACCGCCCCGCCTACCCGCTGGTGGTCCCGCCGGGAGCCACCGTCCGCTTCGAGCTCGCCTTCCCGCCGCACGGCGCCGCCGAGGCGCTCCGGGTCCGCGGCTTCGAGGGCGAGGGCCGGCTGAAGCTCTGAACCGATTCCGCGAAGAGAACCCGATGCGCACGCTCCGCACCTCCCCCGCCCTCGCGCTCCTCCTCCCCCTCCTCGCCGTCGCCGGGTGCCGCGACAAGGAGGCGGAGGGGGAGACCCGCGCCGACGCGCCCTCCCCTTCCGCCGCGCCCGCCTTCCTGGCGGCGTGGGAAGAGGGAGCGCTCCTCCCCCCCGAGCTGGCGGATCCCGCCCTGGCCGACGAGGGGACCCTCCCCATGGGGCCGCTCACGCTCCCAGCCTACGACTTCGCGCGGGCGCCCGTGGAGACGGAGCCGAACGACGAGATCGACAAGGCCACGCCGCTCGGGCGGGAGTACGCGGTGCGCGCGAGCCTCACGCCGGGCGAGCACGACCACTTCACCTTCACCACGGAGGGGGAGCCCCAGCTCTGGGCGATCGAGGCGCTAGGGGCCGCGGTCGGGGAGCTGCGGTACCGGAACGCCGCGCGCGAAGAGACGCGTGCGTTCGACGGGGAGCCGGGGCGCTTCCTCCTGGCGAACCTCTTCCTGTCGCCGGGGCGGCACTGGATCTCGGTGCGTGGGACGAGCACCGGGGGCGCCTACACCCTGCGCGCCGTCCCGCTGGGCCGCCCGGACCCGCGCGCGGAGCGGGAGCCCAACGACGACGATTCGCGGGCGCACCTGCTGCACTTCGGGATCCCACGCGTGGGGACGCTCCTGGACACCGGCGACCGGGACGTGTACCGCTTCTCGGTGCGGGGGACGGAGCAGGTGCTCCTGCGGGTCTCTCCCCCGCCCGAGGTATCGCTCGACGCGATCCTGGCGGGCGACGCCCTCCCCTCGCCGCTGCGCTTCGACGCGGAGCGCCCCGGCGAGCCGATGCGCTTCCAGGGGGTCCTCCCGCCCGGGGACTACTTCGTGACGCTGCGCGCGGGCGGAGGGGCGAGCCGCACCCCGTACCGGGTCCGCCTGGACCGGCTCGACCCGTACCGCCGCCCGGTGGACGCCGAGCCCAACGACCGGGAGGAGGACGCCGCCCCGCTCCCCCCGGACCTGGTCCTCCGCGGCACGGTGGGCGAGTTCCGGGACCCCGACTGGTACCGCTTCCCGGTGCTCCGCCAGCCGACCACGCTGCGGGTGCGGGTCCTGGGGCTCTCCGGGAAGCTGCGGCCGAGCGACGGGATCGCCGTGGGGCACCACGACGGCACGCGGTGGAAGAACCTGCTGGAGTGGCGCGAGGCGGAGCAGGCGCTGGTGGGCCAGCTCCCGGCCGGGACGCCGCTCTTCGCGCGGATCACGGGGCGGGGCGACTACCACCTGCGCCTGGAGATGGACGGCGTCGCGCCGCGCGCGGGGACCGACTCGGCGCTCGCGATCTCCCTTGCCGCCGGGCCGCACCTGGTGGAGGCCTTCTCCACCCAGCGGCAGCGGCAGGAGGTCCCCGTGACGCTGCACAACCGCGGCGCGCAGCCGATGCAGGTGGCGCTGGAAGCGGCCTCCACGCACCACGCCTGGAGCGCCTCCTTCGCCGCGCGGACGGTGAACGTCCCGGCGGGTGGGCGCGTGCGCGTCCCCATGCGGGTCCACGTCCCCGCGGACGCGCCCACCGGCGGCGCGGTGCAGGTCTCCGTCCGCGCCCGGAGCGGGACGGGGGCGGAGTCGAGCGCCTCCACGGCCCTCTACGCTCTCTGCGGGGCGGCCCCCGCGAACCCGGAGCCGGACTGGCCGCTCCCCCCCGCCCTCCTGGGCGGGCTCAACGCGGCCTCCGCCGCGCTCGGCGCCCGCCCCGTGGGGGACGAACGCCACGTCGGCCGGGAGGCGAGGCTCTACGACGGCTTCATCCCGGGCGAGGACGTGTGGACGGGGTACCGGCAGGAGTCGGGCGCCCCCCTGGAGCTCACGGTGGCGCTGGCGGGAGACCGCCCGGTGGCGCTCGCCGGGGTCGCGCTCACCCCCGGCGCCGAATCCCCCCTGCAGCAGGTGAAGGGCTTCGAGGTCCTCGTCTCCGACGACGGGGTGAGCTTCGAGCGGGTCCTGTCCGCCGCGGTCGGCCCGGCGCCCGTGGAGCAGTCCTTCGCGTTCCCGCGCCCGGTGCGCGCCCGCTTCGCGCGGCTCCGCCTCCTCTCCAACCGGGGCGGGGGGAGCGCCTACACCCTCGCCGAGTGGAAGGTGGTCGCCGCCCCGGGGGAGCACCTCTCCGCCGCTCCGGCCGGGTTCAACCTCGCCGACCCCGCGCTCGGCGGGTACGTGGTGTGGTCGCGCCCCCTCCTATCCGGGCCGCAGACCCTGCTCACCCCGGCCGCCGATGCATCGTCCCATCGCCTGGATCCGGCGAACCCCAACGAGTGGGTCGTCGCCTTCCGCAACAACCGCGCTGCGCAGGTCTCCTCCCTCGAGTGGGTGCAGCCCGCCGAGCGGGCCAACCGGAAGCTCCTCAGCCGGGTGCAGGTCTCGGTGAGCACGGAGAGCGCCACCGGGCCCTGGACGCCGGTGGGGACGTGGGAGATCGACCCGAAGCCGGGGAGCACCTCCACGCTCCCGCTCACCACCCCGGTCTGGGCCCGCTTCGTCCGCTTCACCACCACCGAGCCCAGCCGGGCCGAGGACTGGTGGGGGCTCGCCGAGACCCTCCGCGTCCTGGAGCGCCCGGCCGACGCGCAGCAGTACCGCTCGGTCCTGGGGGAGTGGGGCTGGTACACGAGGAGGGCGATCTACGAGCGGCTGGTGGCGCCGGCGGCCTCGGAGGCGGTCTCCGAGGCGGCCCGGAACGACCGGCGGGAGGACGCCCAGCGCATGGACGCGGGCGCCCTGTACCGCGGGCAGGTGCAGGTGGGTGAGGACGAGGACTGGTACCGGGTGGACGTCCCGAAGGGACACAACCGCCTCTCGCTGGTGCTGGAGGGCGACCCGATGCTGCGCGCCGTGGTCACCCTCCAGGACGCCTCCGGGAAGGAGGTCCCCGTGGAGGTCGCGGAGGAGCCGGGGAAGGCCGCGCGCATCCAGGCGAGCGTGCAGCCCGGGACCTACTACCTGCGCGTGGAGGAGCCGCCGCGCTCCATCGCGCTCGTCTGGGACAACAGCGGGAGCGTCCAGCCGTACGCCCCCACCCTGTACCGCGCCCTCAGCCGGTTCGTGGGGGCGGTGCAGCCCGGGCGGGAGTTCGTGAACCTCCTCCCCTTCCAGGACAAGGCCACCCCGCACTTCCTCCGCCGCGAGTGGACGGACCAGCCGTACCTGCTGCAGGCCGCGCTCAACGACTACGACCGCTCCGACGGCTCCAGCGACGCGGAGCGCGCCCTGCTGGCGGCCACCGAGGAGCTGGGGAAGCGGCGCGGGACCCGGGCCGTCGTGTTCCTCACCGACGCGGAGTCCCCGGGAGCCCCGCTCGCCGGCCGGCTCTGGGAGGCGCTCGCCCGGGTGCGCCCGCAGGTGTTCGCGGTGGAGCTCCACCGCGGGGGCGGGGCGGCGCAGCAGCAGAAGCTGATGCAGGGCTGGGCGGATGCCAGCGAGGGGCACTACAGCGTCTTCCGCACCAGCGAGGACGTGGACGTGGCCTTCGAGCGCGCCTCCTGCGCGCTGCGCCGCCCCGCGCGCTACACGCTCACGGCCAGCACCCGCTACGAGTCGCCCCCGCCCCCGGGGGAGCTGGAGGTGGTCATGGGGCAGGCGGCGGTGGCCGAGAACGCGGTGGAGATCATCCTGGACGCCTCGGGGAGCATGCTGCAGTCCATGGGCGGGCGGCGACGCATCGACGTCGCGCGCGGCGTGCTGGTGGACCTGGTGGAGAAGACGCTCCCGCCGTCGACCCCCTTCGCCTTCCGCGCCTTCGGCACCCGGCTGGCCAACTGCGAGACGGAGCTCCTCCTCCCGCTGCAGCCGCTGGACCGGGCGCGCGCGGGCGGGCTGCTCCGGCGCATCCAGGCGACGAACAACGCGAAGACGCCGATCGGGGCGTCGCTCCTCGCGGTCGCCGAGGACCTCAAAGGGGTGACGGGGCAGAAGGTGATCGTCCTGGTCACCGACGGCGAGGAGACGTGCGACGGGGATCCCTCGGCCGCCATCCGCTCGCTGAAGGAGCAGGGGATGGACGTGCGCGTCAACATCGTCGGCTTCGGCGTCGACGAGGCGGAGCTGAAGGCCGAGTTCCAGCGCTGGGCGGAGCTGGGCGGGGGCCGGTTCTTCGACGCGAAGAACGGGGAGGAGCTGGGGCGCGCCCTGCAGGAGGCGCTCCGGCCGAAGTTCCAGGTGCTGGACGCCGCCGGCTCGGTGGTGGCCTCCGGCACCGCGGGCGGGCGCCCCGTGCAGCTCCCGCCCGGCCGGTACACGGTGCGGGTCCTGACCACGCCCGCGCGGGTGATCGACAACGTCCAGATCGCTCCGAAGCACCTCCAGCGGGTGGAAGTGGGGGGAAGGAACGGGGGCAGGTAGGGCGGGCCGGGGAGGCAGCTCCCGCAGAACCATTGAACCCAGGAGAACCGATGATGAGAACGCTGATCCGCATGGCCGCACTTGCCCTCGTGCTCGCCCTCTGGGCCCCGGCCGATGCGC
Source organism: Longimicrobiaceae bacterium (assembly GCA_035936415.1). Classification (NCBI taxonomy): domain Bacteria; kingdom Pseudomonadati; phylum Gemmatimonadota; class Longimicrobiia; order Longimicrobiales; family Longimicrobiaceae; species Longimicrobiaceae bacterium. The sequence goes on along the minus strand of DASYWD010000391.1, from coordinate 112 downwards.
ACGGCCAGATCGGGGCCCGTCTGAAGCGGAAGGTGCAGGAGCAGGCGGGACGCGCCGTCCGGGGCGCCGCCTCGCCGGAGGCCACGCAGCCCGAGGCGGCACAGCCCGAGGC
>DASYWD010000390.1 GCA_035936415.1 Longimicrobiaceae bacterium | reverse complement strand
GCTCCTCGTCGTCGCCCACGCGGCCCCGCTGCGGGCGCAGGACGTCGCCGCCGTGTCGCCGGAGACGGAGCGCGTGGCGCAGGCCGCCATGTCGCAGCTCCGCTCGCCGGTCACGCCGTTCCACACGCTCGACATGTGCCCGGACGCGGCGGCGGCCGCGCTGCGCGACACCCTGCGCGCGGACGCGGCCCGCGGGCTCTCGGCCTCGCAGATCGTGGAGGCGACCATCGCCCGGCGCGGCGAGGAGCTGCGCATCGTCCCCCGGCGCTCCGGCGTGGGGCTCTGGGCCTGGCTCGCCCCGCCCGCCGTGCTCCTGGCGGGGCTCTTCGCCGTCGGCGGGTGGCTGCGCCGCTCGAAGGCAAACGGCGCCGCCGAGCCCACCCCGGAGGCGCTCAGCAGCGAGGACCGCGAGCTGCTGGCCGCCGAGATGGCCGAGTGGGACCGCGAGCCCGAGGAGGACCGGTGACGCTCCTGGCTCTTTCCGTCCTGCTGTCGCTGCTGGCGGCGGCCTTCGTGGTGCACCCCATCTGGGCCCGCCGCACGGCGCTCCTGGCGGACGTGGCCTCCGGCGAGGTGCTGGACGCCGAGGCCCGCCGCCGCGTGGCGCTCGCCTCGCTGAAGGAGGTGGAGTACGACTACGCCGCGGGGAAGCTGGACGACGCCGACTACCGCGAGCTCCGCGACCGCCTCTCCGCCGAGGCGCTGCGCGCCATCCGCGCCGCGGACCGCCTTCGCGGCGTGGAGGTGAGCCCCGTCGCCCTCTCGGCCGACCCGGCCGCGCACGCCTGCGGCTTCGTGAACCCGCCCCGCAGCCGCTTCTGCGCGGGGTGCGGCGCGCGGCTGGCTTGACGCAGCCCGCCCTGGACCCGGGCCGCGCCGCCGCGCCCGTGCTGGAGGCGCGCGGGGTGGAGAAGTGGTACGGCCCGCTCCCGGCGGTGCGCGGGGTGGGCTTCGCCCTGGGCGAGGGGGAGTTCCTGACGCTCTTCGGGCCCAACGGTGCGGGGAAGACCACGCTGCTCAAGATGCTCGCCGGGCTGGTGCGCCCCACCCGCGGGGAGGTGCGGATCGCCGGGGAGGCGGTCACGGGGGGCGACGGGGCGTGGCGCGGCAGCATCGGCGTGCTCTCGCACCAGACCTTCCTGTACGCCGGCCTTTCCGCCGCCGAGAACCTGGAGTTCTACGGCCGGCTCTACGGGCTGGACCGGCTCCGCGAGCGGGTGGGGGAGGCGCTGGAGGGCGTCGGGCTGTGGGAGCGCCGCGGCGACCGGGTGCGCGGCTTCTCGCGCGGGATGCAGCAGCGGCTGGCGCTGGCGCGCACCCTCCTGCACGACCCGCGGCTGGTGCTCCTGGACGAGCCGTACACCGGCCTCGACCCCCACGCCGCGGCCATGCTGGGCGGCGTGCTGGAGCGCCTCCGCGACGGGGCGCGCACCGTGGTCCTGGTGACGCACAACCTCTCCCAGGGGCTGGAGCTGGCGAGCCGCGTGGCCATCCAGGTGGGCGGCCGGTGGATCTCCGACGAGCCCCGCGCCGGGATCGACCCCGTGCTCTGGGAGCGGGTGTACACGGCGCGCGTGGCGGGCGCGGCGTAGGTGGGCCGGTTCCTGGGGCAGGTCCTCGTCGTGGCGCGCAAGGACCTGGTGCTGGAGCTTCGCTCCCGCGAGCGACTGGTGGTCTCGGGGACCTTCGCCGTCCTGGTGGCCGTGGTCTTCAGCTTCTCGCTCGACCCCACGCTCCGCGCCCGCAGCTTCGCCGGGGCGATGATATGGGTGACCGTGATCTTTGCCGGGATCCTGGGGCTGGGGCGCTCCTTCGGGGTGGAGCGCGAGCAGGAGGCGCTCTCCGGGATGCTCCTGGCGCCCGTGGACCGGGGCGCCCTCTTCCTGGGGAAGTTCCTCGCCAACCTGGCGATCCTGCTGGTGGTGGAGGCGGTGATCTTCCCGGTGTACGCCCTGTTCTTCGGGCTGTCGTTCGCCGGCTCGCTGGCGGGGGTCGCCCTGATCGTCTTTCTGGCCTCGGTGGGCTTCATGCTCCTGGGGACGCTTTTCTCGGCGGTCTCGGCGCACACCCGCCTGGGGGAGACGCTGCTCCCGGTGCTCCTCCTGCCGCTTCTGATCCCGGTGGTGATCTTCGCCGTCTCGGGGACGCAGCGGCTCCTGGTGGGGCGCCCCCTGGAGGAGGTGGCGGGGAACCTCCGGATGCTCCTGGCCTTCGACCTGATCTACCTGTTCGTATGCACCGTGATCTTCGGCTCCGTGGTGGAGGAGTGAGGAGGGCGCCGTGGAGTCCATGAGCGGTACCCGCCGCTGGGGCTACGCGCTCGCCCTGCTCGCCGCCGCCTCCGTCCTGGCGACGTTCTGGATGATCTTCTTCTACGCTCCCACGGAGCGGGAGATGGGGATCGTGCAGCGCATCTACTACGTGCACGTCCCCTCTGCCTGGGTGGCGTTCCTGGCCTTCGGGATCGTCGCCCTCTGCTCGATGGGGTACCTGTGGCTCCGCGACGACCGGCTGGACGCCATCGCCGTCTCCGCGGCGGAGCTGGGCACCGTGTTCACCACCATCGTCCTCCTGACGGGGCCGCTCTGGGGGAAGATCGCGTGGGGCGCCTGGTGGGTGTGGGAGCCGCGGCTGACGCTGACGCTCCTGCTCTGGTTCATCTACGTGGGCTACTTCATGCTCCGCGGCGCCACCGAGAACCCGGAGCGAGGCAAGCGCTTCGCGGCGGTGCTGGGGATCGTGGGCGCGGTCGACATCCCGCTGATCCACGTCAGCGTCAACTGGTTCCGCTCGCAGCACCCGCAGCCGGTGGTCCTGCGCGCGGACGGCCCCCAGGCCGCCCCGGAGATCGTGCAGACGCTGCTGATGGGCTTCCTGGCCTTCACGCTCCTGTTCTTCGCGCTCCTGCTCTTCCGCTACGGCCTGGAGCGGACCCGCGCGCGCGCCGAGGCGCTGCGCATTCGCGCGGAGCTGGACCGCCCCCTTCCTTCCGCGCAAGGAGTTCCACGCTGATGCGGACCGCACGGATTTCGACCCTGCTGCTCGCGGCTGTTCTGCTCGCCGCGGCCCCACTGAGCCTCCGCGCGCAGGAGCCGTCCTACGCCGCACCCGCCGCCGCCGCGCAGGCGCCCGCGGATCCGGCTCCCTCGGTGCAGGCGCCGCCGCAGACCTCGACGGGGCTCCCGCAGCGCGCCGCCCCCCCGCGGACGCTGCGCGACTACACGCACGTGTTTGCGGCCTTCGCGATCGCGTGGCTCCTTCTCTTCGGCTACGTGGTCTCCATCGGTCGGCGCTGGGCGCGCGTCGAGCAGGAGCTGGCCACCCGGGGCTAGTCTCGGCCGGGCAGCCAACGTAGTTCGAATACGAAGCGGGGCCCCTGGAAGGGAGCCCCGCTTTGTGCTACGGCCTGAACGTGCAGATGCAACATCCCGAGACCGCGCTCTGTCAAAGGCCCCACGCACCGGTGCGGAGGTGATTGAAGTTGACGACGTGCGGATGACTCGGTGCCGCAGCCAGATACAGATCCAGGTCAGCCGTAAGCAGGGCCGCTCCGGATTCAGCGACGGAGTGTACTGCCGCGTCGGCGAGCCCAAGCCGAAGGAACTCCCGACGTCCAGAGAGCTCGCCGCTTGGCTCATACCGCTCCTCCGAGCGTGAGATCATCTCGCGCAGGAAGACGAAAGCGGAGGTGCGTAGCGGCTCTCTCAGGTCGTCGAGCAGGTTCGTAGCCTCTGCCAGAATATGCGGCGTCACGACTAGGGTGCCGAACGGCGCCATGAAACCGATCAGCAGGTGGAAGTCCTCCCGCGTGTATGCGCGTGTACGCTTGAACGATGGCACCTGGCGCTCGTCCACGCTCCCGACGACGAGCAAGACGAGGAGGTTCGCGTCGAGGATCAGCGAATTGGGATGCGCGGGCATGCGACTCAGGCGGTCTCGCGGATCCTCATGCTGCGAACCTGCCCGCTGTGTGCGTCCACCAGGAAGGTCTTGTACACACGCGGCGCGGTGTGTTGAGACAGCAGTCCTTCCATGATAGAAAGCGGGTGATAGTCCGGCTCGATCCATCCGAGCGTGACTTTCCAGGTTCGGCCGTCCAGGTCGGCCTCGAGCTCCTCCAGCCGAAGCCCCCGAAGCTCGTGCTCGTCGTACACCCTTCGCGCGAACTCCGTTGCGGCCGCGACCGCATCCTTGATCTCGATCATGGGTCCCTGCCGGCCCAGGTGATTGCATACGCCCGGTCGATAGAGTCTCGACTCCGACCGCTCGAAAGCTTAGATCGTATCGGTGCCATTGCAAGAGAGGCTCCGAACGATCGAAGCCGCCGCTGGCCGTGGCGGAACATCCGTCGCGCCATACATTCCAGGGAACCCGGACCCGGCCGCGGCCCGATGCTTGCGGCCCGGGAGCCGCGTTTTTCAGGCGATCCGCGCGGCCGCCGGACTCCCGGCCGGCCGGTTCGGATTCTCGTGCAGTGCCGACTCACCACCCATTTGGAGGTGCATGATGGCAGGGTTCACCCTTCCCGACCTTCCCTACGACTACGCCGCGCTGGAGCCGCACATCGACGAGCAGACGATGCGGATCCACCACGACAAGCACCACGCCGCCTACGTCAGCAACCTGAACGCCGCGCTGGAGAAGCACCCGGACTTCGACGCCGGGAGCGACGTCGACGCGCTCCTCCGGCGCATCGACGAGGTGCCGGAGGACATCCGCACGGCGGTGCGCAACAACGGGGGCGGCCACTCCAACCACACCCTCTTCTGGCAGTTGATGGGGCCGAACGGCGGCGGGCATCCGTCGGGGGCGCTCGCGGACGCGATCAGCTCCGCCTTCGGGAGCTTCGACGAGTTCAAGAGCCGGTTCAGCGACGCGGGGAAGACGCGCTTCGGGAGCGGGTGGGCCTGGCTCGTGGTCGGCAACGGCGGCGCTGTCGAGGTCATCAACACGCTCAACCAGGACTCCCCCCTCATGGAGGGGCGGACGCCCATCCTGGGGCTCGACGTGTGGGAGCACGCCTACTACCTCAAGTACCAGAACCGGCGCCCCGACTACATCGAGGCCTGGTGGAACACGGTCAACTGGGACGAGGTGTCGCGGCGGTACGAGCGGGCCCGCGGCTGACCGTTCCAGTTTGCCATAAGCGACGCCCCGGCCGGAAGCTCCGGCCGGGGCGTCGTCGTCGTGCTCCCCCTTTCTCCCGCTTGCGGGGGAGAGGGGGCCGGGGGGAGAGGGGGCCCCTACCGCACCGTGAACGGCACCACGAACTCCGAGCGGTCCCACGCGATCCGCAGCACCCCGCCCCGCGCGCCGTCCGGCTCCGCGCGGATGGTGAGCCGCTCCACCGGCTCGGCCAGCTCCCTGCGCCGCATCGGGACCCGGCCCAGGTCGCGAGCCGGGTCGTGCGCGGTCCCGGCCTGCCCGGTCTGGCGGTTCACGATCAGCACCCCGCCGTCGGCTTCGGGGATGGAGAAGAGCGTGTAGTCGCCCGCCGGCACCACCACCGTCCGGCCGGCCGGGTCGCCGAGCACCAGCTCGCGGTCGGTGGAGAAGTGCGTGGCGCGGTTGGCGCCGGTGCGCCAGACCGTACCCCACGGCACCACCGTTCCCCAGATGTCGCGGCCGCGGCGCACCGGCACTCCGTAGTCTAGGGCGATGCGCGCGCCGCCGACGGTGAACTCCTCCTCCGCGCGGCCGGACAGCTCGCCCATCCCCCGTCCGGCCCGGTCCGCCGCGGCCCAGCGGCGGGCGGGGCCCTCCACGTCGGTCCACGGCAGCCGCGTGACCACCACCTTGCGCGTCGTCTCCGCGGCGTCCAGCTCCAGCAGCCGCCCCGCCGAATCCACCCGCACGACGGAGGGGCCGCGCAGCGGATGCGTGAGCGTCACCTGGCCCGGCCCGGTCCGGGCGAGCTTGTAGGCCAGGGCCCGGCCGCCGGCCAGGAACGGCCGCGTCGCCTCGCCGGTGGCGGGGACGTCCCGGAGCGCCAGCTCGAACGGCCAGTGCACCAGGTCCACCCAGGGGAGGGCGTCGGGGCCGGCATCCACGCGCGAGGTGCGGGTCGAGTCGCCCTGCGTCAGCGTGCGGATCCACCCGCTGTCGCTCGCTTCGACCGTCTCGGTCCGCAGCGGGGCGCCTCCCGGGTTCGCCGGGTCCACCACGCGCTCGGTGAAGCAGCGCATCGCCCCGGACGGGGTGAGCTCCAGCGTGTAGCGCCGGAGCGTGGTGCGGGGCGAGCGGACCACCGCCTCCGCCTCGATGCGGCCCGGGGTGCGCACCCAGCGCTCCAGCGCGAGGGTGTCGTTCCCAAGCACGGTCACCAGCGCGGCGCTGTCGGGCCGCGCCTGCTGGGCCGGGGCCGCCGGCGCGAGGAACGCCGCGGTGAGGAGGAGGGCCGCGGGAGCACCGCGGCGAATGGACGATGCAGACGGGAGCATGGTTCCTCTTCCGTTCTGGGTGTGACGGCTGTCGGCTTCGGCCGGTCAGAGAGCTGTCCTGCGGACAACCTGCACCCGGGGGCCTGGACTTCACAACCCCTCCGCCCCGCCGCTCCCCTCGCGCCGCTGCTGGGCTCGGGCTAGATTGGCGCTCCTCGTCCGCAGCCTCTTCCGCCGCGTCCCATGCCATCGTCCCTTCCCATCGTAGACCTCCGATCCGACACCGTCACGCGCCCCTCGCCGGAGATGCGCCGCGCCATCGCCGAAGCCGAGGTGGGCGACGCTGTCCTGGGCGACGACCCCACCGTGAACGAGCTGGAGGCGTTCGCCGCGGAGCTGCTGGGGAAGGAGCGCGCGCTCTTCTTCCCCAGCGGGGTCATGGCGAACCAGACCGCGCTCCTGGTGCAGGCCGCGCCCGGCACGGAGGCGGTGATCGACGCCGAGGGGCACGTCCTCAACTGGGAGGAGGGGGGAGCCGCCGCGCTGGGCGGGATCCAGCTCCGGGCCGTTCCCACCGAGGACGGTCTGCTCACTCCCGAGGCCGTCGCGGCGGCGATCCGCCCCCGCTCGCCCTACGTGGTGCAGACGTCGCTGGTCTGCCTGGAGAACACGCACAACAGCGCGGGCGGGCGCGTCCTCCCGCTGCGGCAGATGGAGGCGGTGGCGGCGGTCGCGCGGGAGCGCGGCGTCCACGTGCACCTGGACGGCGCGCGCCTCCCCAACGCGGCGGTCGCGAGCGGCCATTCGCTCAAGGAGCTGGCCGCACCTGCCGATACCGTGATGGTGGCGCTCTCCAAGGGGCTCGGCGCCCCGGTGGGGTCGGTGCTGGCGGGGACGGAGGAAGCGATGGAGCGGGCCTGGCGCGTCCGGCGGCGCCTGGGCGGGGGGATGCGGCAGGCGGGGCTGCTCGCGGCGGCGGCGCTGTACGGGCTGCGCCACAACTTCGGACGGCTGGCGGAGGACCACCGCCGCGCGCGGGAGCTGGCGGCGCACGCCGCGCGGGTCCCCGGGCTCGCGGCCGACGCGCCAGAGACGAACATCGTAATGGTCCGGGTGGAAGACGAGCGGCTCGACCCGGCGGCGCTCCTCGCCGCGATGGAGCGGCGCGGGGTGCGGCTCACCCAGTTCGGCCCGGCCCGGCTGCGCGCGGTCACCCACCTGGACGTGGACGACGCCGGGATCCGGCGCGCGGGAGAAGCGCTGGAGGAAGCTGCCGACGAGCTGTCCAGTAGTAGCGCAAATGCTTGAAATTCGTTAATTTATAGCTCGGTTCAGGCGCGCTTCGTGGACACTCCGCAACAACGCTCTTTCGCTTTTCTTTCGGGAACCGCATATTGGTGTCGGGGTACAATTCCATGCTCCGGCAGAACGACAGTGAACGGGACAAATTGACGAGGAAAAGCATGGCAACAGTCGAGATCAGCGACGCCAAGCAGAAGGCGCTCAGTGTCGCCATCGGGCAGATCGAGAAGGCCTACGGGAAGGGCTCGATCATGCGGATGGGCATCAACGGCCCCAAGGTGCAGGTCCCCGCGATCCCGACTGGGGCGATCAACCTGGACGCGGCCATCGGCATCGGCGGGATCCCGCGCGGGCGCATTACGGAGATCTACGGGCCGGAGTCTTCGGGCAAGACGACGCTCTGTCTCCACGTGATCGCCAACGTCCAGAAGACCGGCGGCGTCGCGGCCTTCGTGGACGCGGAGCACGCGCTCGACATCGAGTACGCCCGCAAGCTGGGCGTCGACGTGGACAACCTCCTCGTCTCCCAGCCGGACACCGGCGAGCAGGCCCTGGAGATCGCCGAGGTGCTGGTGCGCTCCAGCGCCGTGGACGTGGTGGTGGTGGACTCGGTGGCGGCGCTGGTCCCCCGCGCCGAGATCGAGGGCGAGATGGGCGACAGCCACGTCGGCCTGCAGGCGCGGCTCATGAGCCAGGCGCTCCGCAAGCTGACCGGCGCCATCAACCGCTCGATGACCAGCGTGATCTTCACCAACCAGATCCGCGAGAAGATCGGCGTGATGTTCGGCTCGCCGGAGACCACGACCGGCGGCCGCGCGCTCAAGTTCTACGCGTCGCTCCGCATGGACATCCGGCGGATCGGCTCCATCAAGGACAAGGACGTCCTGGTGGGGAACAAGACCCGCGTGAAGGTGGTCAAGAACAAGGTGGCGCCGCCCTTCAAGCAGGCGGACTTCGACATCATGTTCAACGTGGGGATCGACCACTACGGGATCATCGTCGACCTGGGCGTGGAGTCCGAGGTCATCACCAAGTCCGGCGCCTGGTTCTCCTACGGGGACGTGCGCCTGGGGCAGGGGCGCGAGAACACCAAGGCGTTCCTGCAGGACAACCCCGAGCTGGCCGCGGAGATCGAGTCCAGGGTCAAGGACGTCCTGGGGATGCGGGGGATCTCGGCCTCCGCCGACGGCGACGCCGCCGCCGCGGACGACTGAGTCCAGCGCCAGGACGGAAGGGGAGGGGCTCCGGCATCGTGCCGGGGCCCCTTTGTTCTCTCCGGTGTTTTCGGTGCCGGTGCGCGCGTCGGGGATTTTGCGGCCGCTCCACGACGTCCGTATGATGAATGCGCCGCAGCGTGCCCCCGCTCGCCCCGGGTGTGGATCTCCCGGCGCGAGCGGGCGTATCAGGGGGCGTCGCTTCGCCTCCGTCCACCCTGGCAGGGGTTCGCCCTCTGTTCAAGCACCTCACCGACCGCCGCAACCCGGAGTCGCGGAAGCAGGCGCTCCGCAGCATCGCCCTCTCGGCCGTCGTGCACGCCGGGCTGGTCGCGCTCGCGCTCCTGGGCGGCGGGCGGGTCGGCTACGCGCTGCTGGACGACCTCGGCACGCCCACGGGGGTGTCGGACGGGCCGTCCGGAGGCGGGGGCGGTGGAGGAGGAGGGGGCGGCGAGCGGGTGACGTACATCGACATCGCCCCGGCCCCGGCGCCCGCGGCGGACGAGGTGACGCTCACGGTGCCTGAGCCGGAGCCCGTGCCGCCTCCGCCGGAGCCCGAGCCGCAGCCGGTAGTCCCGCCCCCTGTGCCCACGCCGCGTCCGGCCGTGCAGGCGCCGGCCGCGCCGTCTACCGCTCCGGCCACGGGAGGGCAGGAGGGTGCCGGCTCCGCGTCGGCGGGCGAAGGGGCCGGGGCGGGGGGCGGCACCGGAACGGGAACGGGGGAGGGGACCGGCTCCGGAACGGGGCCGGGGTCCGGGGGCGGCTCGGGCGGGGGGACGGGCGGCGGGATCGGCTCCGGGGTCGGGACCGGGACGGGGGCCGGGCGGATCCAGGCGCCGGTGCCGGAGTTCGTTCTGCTTCCGCCGAGCAACGCGCCGCGGAGCGTCCGGGGGGATTCGCTCCTGGTCCGGCTCAGCATCGACGCCTCCGGGAAGGTGCGGGACGTGGATTTCCGCTCGACCGGCGACCGGGGCTACGACCAGAAGCTGCGCCGCACGGCGCTGGAGTGGCGGTTCCGGCCCGCGCGCGACGCCAGCAACAAGCCCGTCGCGGTGGAGTACGTCTACGCACTGCAGTTCTGACGGCCGGCTGCTCGTGAGAAGCGCCTCCCGCCC